>NZ_JBHXRX010000039.1:0-79045 GCF_042714995.1 Streptomyces sp. NPDC058665 | reverse complement strand
CGGATCTGGCTGGAGATCGTCTCCCTCGCACTCGACCTCCTCGCCTGGATGCCGATGCTCGCCCTGACCGGCAAGACCCGCCGCTGGGAGCCCAAGAAGCTCCGGCTTCGGCTGTTCTCCGCCCCCGCGCAGCTCGTGAACACCGGCCGCCGCCGCTGGCTCCGCCTGCCCACCCGATGGCTCTGGACCGCCGTCGTCAGCCACGCGATCGTCAGGCTCCACGCCCTGCCGAACCCCGGCTGACCAGCCACATCGACCGTCCCGACGACCCGCACCACCACACACCGGTGAAGTGGAACCCGGCGCCCATCCGACGCGAGAGCCGGACCCTCGCCCTGCCCCAACCCCGAAAAGACCGCACCACACAAACGCGGAGTCCCCGTCAGCGAACCGACGAGGACTCATGAACGATCGAGGTTAAGGTCTCACGTAGTTCGAGTATGGCCTGTTGCCGGACAGCTCTGGTTCGGCCCTGAGGCTCAGCGATCGCTTCGGTCAGGGCCGTTTGCAGCTCCCGGGCGGCTCGCTCACGGGTAACGGGATCCTCAATTGCCGCGACGGCGGCGAGTGCCTTGTCGAAACGTCACTGATAATGAGAGCTGCCGATTCGGCTGTCATGTCACGACTCCAGGTGCCTTCACCAGCGCTCCGGACCGGAGAGAAAACGGCCCGCCACAGGAGCACCGAAGGTAGCGGCCGGCGAGATCGCCACTCGTGAATGAGTGGGACTGGGAACCGATCGCCGCCCGACAGGCGACGCGTTCCATCGCACATTCTCTTCGCACGACCGGTGCCGACCATCGGTTCCGGACCGGATTCCCGCGCCGTCGATGGTGCCCGCGTGGCTTCCCGTTCCCCTCCGGTTTCGTTCCCGCTCACCACAAGGCACGGTGTGTGCGCGGTGACGCCCCCTCAGGACGCGGGTAACGAGGCGGGACTGGATCGGGAACCCACGCTGACAGCATTGACGGCGCGGGAACCAGGCCCAGAACCGAAATGGGAAGACTCATGCGCGGAACCACACGAACCAGCTTCGCCACCGTCATCTTCTCGGGAGCGCTTGCCCCGACCGGCCGCAGGAACGCCAAGCCGACACGGCCGGCAACCGGCGAACACTCCCCAGCCTCCCCCACCACACCACGGCCTCCGGCGAAGGCCCCGCGTAAAACGGCCAACACCAAAACAACTCCCAGAAGGAGGCCACTGGCGAGCCGAGCGGGTGCTCCTCCTGTATGGGCGGAGCATCGCGGGCTGAACTGTCGCACGTGGAAACGTCCATACGACTGAATTCGCCGGGAAGCTTGCACGCCTCCTGGAAATGGCTTTGACCAGTGCGGTGCGGACCTTCCGGTAACCCGCCTGGGGGTCGTCCTATTCGCAGGCCGACCCCCAGCGTTCGGCTTCCTGAAGCACGACCCGCTCGACTGCTCGTGAGCCTTTGACGCACTGCCTGTACATCGGAATCTTTCGTAACAAAGGAGCGTTGTGTACGAGGACCTGCGACACCGTGAGCTGGGGGCCGACCAGTTCGAGGAGAACACCTCGTGGAACCCCGCCGTCTTACGGGTGGACCCGGTGGTGGGCCCACGGGCCACTCGTGGACGGGAGGCCGCGCCGTCTCGCAATGTCGCGCTGGACTCGGTCGACCACGTCGTGGTCGGTGGCGGCGGCCCGGTCAGGGTAGAACTCTGCCGCGCATCGCTCGACGGCGTGTCGGGCCCACGCACCGCCAAGGGTGTCGCCTGCGGGAGGACAGAGAAGTGCTCCACCTTCGGCCTCCCATCCACCGACCGGCTCGCGAGCCATGTGAACGAACTCTTCCTTTTCATCACGCTGGTCGATTTCGAGCAGGCCCTCGCTGGGCACGGAGAACATGACGGAAGACCTCATCGGGCGCGAGACCATGGTCTTGGTGCCGCAGATCCACGAGGTGCCGCACGCCCCGGCGACCCTCGTGGAAGCATCCGAACCGCCGAAGGCGCGCGTCCCCTGACTCGCCTGTGCGTGAGGGGGCAGGGATGACGGACAGGGTGCAAGCCAACCGCGTCGCCGTGGCGAGCCTGGTCGGCACAACGCTGGAGTACTTCGAATTCTTCAGTTACACCGTGGCCGCCGTCCTGGTGTTTCCCGATCTGATGTTCCCGGACTTCTTGCCCGCGACGGCGATGCTGCTGTCCCTCGCTTCCACCGGAGTGGCCTTCCTCGCCCGGCCCTTCGGGGCGCTGATCTTCGGCCACTTCGGCGACCGCTACGGCAGACGTCCGATGCTGCTGCTCTCCCTGGTGATGATGGGGACGGCGACGACGCTCATCGGTCTGTTGCCCGGACACAGCACATGGTCCCTGGCTCCGATCCTGCTGGTCGTCCTGCGGATGGTACAGGGGCTCGCTGTCGCCGGGGAGAACGCGGGATCGTCGCTGCTGGCGATCGAGCACGCCCCCGCAGGCCGCAGTGGGCTCTTCTCGGGCTTCACCGGCACCGGTTCGGCGATCGGCATTCTGCTGGCGAACGGCACCTTCTTCGCCCTGAGCAGTTCGCTGAGCGACGAGCAGTTCATGAGCTGGGGCTGGCGGGTGCCGTTCCTGGCCAGCGCGGTATTGGTCCTCTTCGGTCTCTGGGTACGCCTGAGTGTTCCGGAGACCCCCATCTACAAGTCGGCGGGGCAGCCCTCGCGGGTTCCACTGTGGACGATCGTCCGCCGCGCACCGCGGCCCACGCTCCTCATGGTGGGCGCGATGGTCTTCGGCAACGTCTTCTACTACACGGTGCAGACCTTCGTGGTCGCGCACGGGACCGATCTCGGCGTCCCGCGCAGCACCGTACTCGCCGCCACCACGATCGCGGCGCTGCTGCAGGCAGTGGCGAACCTGGCCTGGTGCTGGCTCTCGGACCGGGTGGGGCGCCGGGGACTGGTGATCTTCGGCGCCCTGCTGTGCGGGGTGTGGATGTTCCCGCTGCTGATGCTGGTGCGCAGTGAGCAGCCGGTGTGGATCGTCGTCGGCTTCAGCGTCGCCATGATTCTGTTCGCCATGCACGCGGCCCCGCAGGCGGCCTACCTGGCCGACATCTACCCGTCCGAAGTCCGTTTCAGCGCACTTGCCTTCACGACCAACGCGGGCGGCCTGATCGGTGGCGCGCTGGCCCCGATCACCGCCGACCGGATTGCGGCCGTCACCGGCAGCGTGTGGTGGGCTGCGGCCGTCGTACTCGGAGTGGCCGTGCTGAGCTGCACCTGCTTGGCGCTCCTGCCCGACTTCATCCACGGACTCCGCAGAGCGGACCCCGCCCGCCCCGAAGCCGGAGCCGAACCCGAAGCCGTGACCGTCCCTGCCAAGACGTGAGGGCCTGACGGCCTACGGCACGAGACGGGAAACGCTTAACTCCCCCTCCGTGCACTCCGCCGTCGGTGGCTTCCTGAGGCGGGCCGTCGTCGGCGTGCACGGCGCTCACCACATCGCGCGCATCGACGGCACCCCTTCCCCGCCTCTGGACTAAGAAGTCATCTCATTTGGTGAGTCGGCGGTAGCAGATGAGGGTGCAGGCGATGCTGGTGAAGGCAAGGAAGTGCTCGGCCTTGCGTTCGTAGCGGCGGTGGAGACGTCGACAGCCGGCGAGCCAGGCCATGGTGCGTTCGACGGTTCAGCGGTGTCGGCCCAGACGCTGTGAAGACTCGATTCCACGGCGGGCGATGCGGTGCTTGATGCCGCGGCCACGTAACCATCTCCGCAGGTGGGCGTAGTCGTAGCCCTTGTCCGCGTGGAGCTTTCCGGGCTTGCGCCGTCGGCGGCCGCGGCGCGAGCGGATGGGCGGTATGCCGCGGACAAGAGGCTCCAGGGCCCGACTGTCGTGCAGATTGGCCCCTGAGATTCCGATGGACAGGGGCAGACCGGTTCGCTCTGTGATCAAGTGGATCTTCGAACCGAACTTGCCTCGATCGACAGGATTCGGACCTGTCAAGTCCCCCTTTTCAGGGCCCTCATGTTCACCGAGTCGATCGCACAGCGCGACCAGTCCAGCTCACCTCGAGCACCGAGCTCGTCGAGCACCAGGCGGTGGAGCCCGGCCCACACCCGTGCCTTGCTCCACTCGGAGAACGCCGGTCGGCCGTGGCTCCTGACGGTCCGAACGAGGCGGTGGGCAGTTGCTGCCACGTGCAGCCTGACGTGGCCACGAACACGATCGCAGCGAGCACTTTCCTGTCACCGTGCCGGCGCCGGCCGCCACCTTGAGGCCGCAACGGCGCCTCCGGCACCACCCGCTGGAACAACAGCCATAACTCATCCGGCATCAACCGCTCAACAATCCCCACGCCCGACAGTCTACCCAACCCGCCAAATGAGATGACTTCTAAACTCGCCGTCGGCTTCGGTGCGGGTTACAAAAGGAGAGGTAATGGCGAGCGCCCTAATGCATCCCATTCAGCAACGGTTCCTGGAGGACCATCCCTCGCGTCCTGACCACTACAATATTTCGATGCTGCTCACCGTGCAGCGCGAAGTCCCCGTTAATATCATCAGGCGCAGCCTGCAGATCCTCGTGGAACGACACCAGGTGCTGCGGCGACGGTATCCTTTTGATAGCGAGAGCGTCGTGCCGGTTGAGCCGGAACACGCTTTTCCGCTGGATTTAATCCATCTTTCCGAAGGTTCGGAAACTGCGCTGCAGGCTGAACTGGCATCAAAATGTGATGACGCCCAGAAAAGCCTGAGCATCACAAACGGCCCGATGTGCCGCGCGGTTCACTTCGAGGCGGCGAACGGAATGAAGTATCTGCTTCTGATTGTTCATCATATGGCTGCCGATGCTATGGCCTTCCGAATTCTGCTCCGCGAGTTTCAAATTATTTGTCGCACTCTGGCGGGTGGCGGCTCGGCGACTTCCTCATCTCTCGCCACCGATCACGGCAATTACGTCGACTCTTTGCATGAGAAGATAAATAATTCCGGTTCGAGCGACTTAAAGTGGTGGGTTTCCCGACCCTGGAGCGAGGTATCCCAGCTCTCCGCTGGGAATCCGGCGGGAAGCCTGCACGTACGGCACTTCCAGAAGTTCGACACATGGCTGGATGAATCGACATCCGAGCACTTCTCCCGTTTTCGCAGCCACGCCGGCTGGACGAGTGAGGAGACTTTACTCACTGCCGTGGCCCATGCACTCGCGGAATACTCAGACACCGCCACCGTGGGTATCGAGGTTCTCCGGCATGGGCGGGTAGCTGTCCAGCCGGAACAGAAGGTGCTGCAAACGGTGGGTTGGATCGGATCCTTCGCACCCTATGTGCTGGAGATCCCGGATTCGGGTGGTCCAACGGATGGGACCGTCACGCAAATCCGAGACACCCAAGCGCGAGAGACGAGCTGGGGCGCACTTCGCTACCTGCACGACGATCCTGCCGTCCGCGCAAGGCTCGCGGGTTTCCCTCGCCCGGAGATGCGGTTCAATTTTCGAGGGAATGCCCTGGACCTGAGCCGACTTATTGCACCGCCTTTCGCGTGGGCGAAGAACCACATTCCCGTATCGCTTACGCCCGACCATTTCCAGTCGCACGGGCTGAAGGTGCACGCCGACTTGATCGGCGGCAGGCTCCGGACTTCGTGGCTGTACAGCGCAAAGCGCTATGACCCAGAAGCTATTGAACGACTCGCTGATCGAACTTACCACTACGTGCGACAAGTCCTCGGAGGGCGGTATATATGACCGCATAAGTCAGCGAGGGCGGCGTCGAGTTCGGCCGCAGTGACGGTCTCGGTGGCAAGGGCGTGCTGGTAGGCGGTGAGGGTGCGGTAACGGACGGTGGGGTTGGCGCGGGCCCGCGATGCCCAGGGCGAGGGGGAGTCCGGCGAGCCGTTCCCCGAGCGCAGCCCGCCTGTTCCGCAGACCACGACGAGTCCGCCGTCCCGGCCGGCTGCCAGACGCTGGAGGTCGGCAAGTTGGCTGTCGCGACCGCGGACGGGGGCCCGGACGGCGGGAGCACGGTAGAAGGCGTGAGCGGCAGCCGCCAGCACCCAAACGCCCACCCGCCACGGAAATCCAGTGGGAGCACCTGCCGCAGGAGCTGGGGGCAGCACGAACAGATTCCCCCACAACACCTCGCGGTCCGGAAACAGCCTGCGTCCCGGATACCGGAACCCCCGCTCTTTCTTCGGCAGCAGCGGCTCGATCCGCTCCCACAAGTCATCCGACACGATCCACGGCGAAGTGCCCACGACCCGCCCAATTCAACTCGTCCGCCAGACACGGCTACCAGGAATGATCTACCTCATTGTGTGAGCCGCTGTTAACGCGTCACCAGACGGGCAGCGACAAGGGCGGCCAGTACGCTCCAGCCCACTTCCCGGTTCGAGGTGAACGCCAATCCGCAAGAGACTGGATCGTCAAGATCAACGCAACAGGAAAAGACATAGGAGCGACGTAAGCCCGGCGAGCACGCCGACGAGAGTGCAGGGCGTCGGCGTAGTCGTATGACGCCCGGTTCGTGGTAGTCCGTCAGGTCAGTGACGGGGGCCCGGAATGTGACAGGCACGGCTTCCAAGATCATGGAGCTCTCTACGCCCCGTGATCCGAGTGGAAGACCGTGCCTGCCGACGCATCATCGCTGATCCCTCCTGCCCGTGACCAACTCCGCGAGCACCCCGAGGTTGTATCCGGGGAGGTCCCGAACCTTCTGAAGCGGTTGGCCGAGGTACCGGACCCGTGTGATCCACGCGGGGTGCGCCACCGCCTGAGCGTCGTCCTCGCACTCACCGCGGGTGCGGTGCCGGCCGGGGCGACCTCACTGCTGGCGGTCAGCGAGTGGATCGCCGACGCTCCGGCGCATGTGCTGGAAGAGGTCGGCGCCCGCCCTGATCCGCTGCTGCCCAGGCGGGTCCTGCCCGCTGAGACAACGGTCCGCCGGCTGATGGCCCGCCTCGACGGCGACGCCCTGGACCGAGCGGTCGGCAGCTGGCTCACGGACCGCAGACCGAAGGCGACCGGGAGCACCGGGCTCCGTGGCCTGGCCGTGGACGGCAAGAGCCTGCGTGGCGCGGCCAGGGCGAAGGGCCGGAAGATCCGGGACGCACTGCTGTCCCGTCCGCGAGGCCGTCGCGTGGGTGAGCATCAGCTTCTGTCCGAGTCCGGCAGGCTGTCCTCGATCACATCCCCTCCGGCCTGGGGCTTTCTGGTCAGTTGTGGACGCGGGGGCAGATAGGTGAGCTGATCTTCAAGCTGTGCGGGGTCCGGTTCACCGAGCCCGGGGTGGGCAAGTACCTCAAGCGCTGGGGGCTGACCTTCCAGCGTCCGGACAAGCGGGCGGAGCAGGACTCGGAAGCGGTCCGTGTCTGGCGCGAGGAGACATGGCCGGCGATCAGGGCCAGGGCGAAGGCGGAGAACGGTGGCATCCTCTTCGGCGACCAGGTCGGGATCCGCTCCAACCAGGTCACCGGCCGCACCTGGGGCGCCACGGGACAGACCCCGATCGTCCGCCGAACTGGGAACCGGTTCCCCGTGAACGCGATGTCCGCGATCAGCACCCGCGGCCGGATGCATTTCATGGTCTTCACCGAGTCGTTCGACGCGAAGGTCATGTGCCGCTTCCTCGCCCGGATCGTCGGGCACTTCGACCGGAAGATCCACCTGGTCGTCGACCGGCACTCCGCCCACCGCTCGAAGGCCGTCCGGGCCTGGCTCGCTGACCACGAGAGCGAGATCGAGCTGCACTTCCTGCCCTCGTACTCACCCGAGCTGAACCCGGACGAGCTCGTCAACGCCGACCTCAAACGCAGCCTGCCCCACATCCACCGGGCCAGGAACCAGGCCGAACTCGCCGCGGAAACACGCAGGTTCTTCCACCGCCGACAACGCCAGCCCCACATCATCACCGGCTACTTCCAAGCCCCGCACGTCAGCTACATCCTCAACGAGTGAACTCAATGAGTTTCTGATCAATAATGACACCAACGCCAAAAGGGCGAGTAGCCCCGGACGGGCCCACCGGTGCACAAGTCCCGCGTGTCGTCTCACCCACTACAGAGTGCCGGGTGCCATCAGCGCTGTCAGCGAAAATGCCCAAGCAGGCCGGTTTTACGACGGGCCCCAGCAGCCAACCGATCGCCCGCATCAGATGAAACATGAAGGTAGACGCGAAAAAGGGGGGCGCATTTTCGGCGCCCGATACCCCTCACCCCACTGTCCCTGGACACCCCGGAACGCACGCCATCCAAGGCACGCCAACAACCCTGCTTGGTCCGCAAAGAGCTGCTGCTCATGGTGGCGGACTACTCCCCGCTGGCAGCGCCCTGATCTCCGCCCGCCGTTCGACTGCTCCCGTGATGCACCGCGAGGGGCTCTGGGAAGCTGGACGATTCGGGGCCAGGTGTCCATCCGCTCCATCTGGTGGTCGTGCAATAGCCAGCAGCTCCTGGACGCATTCCCGGCAGGCGTACAGAGGAGCCGAGGCCACCTGATCCAGGAGGTTCCCCGGCCCGTGAAGTAGAGAGTCCCCAACCGATTCAGATCGGTTGGGGACTCTTCGCACTACTGGATACGTATGTATGCTTTCGGGATGGATCATTGAGAGCGAAAACAGCCAAAGACTGTCCCGAATCATTTGTCGGGGGTCCCACCTCGGGGTCGTCGGGCCCCACCGGCACGTAACGCACGGCGTACCCGTGGCGCGACGCCACCGTGTCCGCCCAGCCGCGGAACTCCTCGCGCGTCCACTCGAAGCGGTGGTCCCGGTGGCGGGTGTGCCCGGCGGGCAGGGTCTCCCAGCGGACGTTGTACTCGACGTTCGGCGTGGTCACGACGACGGTCGCGGGCCTGGCCGTACCGAACACGGCGTACTCCAGCGCGGGCAGCCTCGGCAGGTCCACGTGCTCGATCACCTCGCTGAGCACGGCGGCGTCGTAACCCTTGAGCCGCTTGTCCGTGTACGTGAGCGAGCCCTGCATCAGCGTGACGCGCTCGGCCTGGCGCTCGCTCATCCGCTCCACCTTGAGCCGGCGGGCGGCGACGGTGAGCGCGCGCACGGACACGTCGACGCCCACCACCTTGGTGAAGAGCGTGTCCTTCAACAGCGCCTGTACGAGCTGCCCCTGGCCGCAGCCGAGGTCGAGGACGCTGCCGGCGCCCGAGTCGCGGAGGGCGGTGAGGATCGCGTCGCGGCGCTGCACGGCGAGTGAGACGGTCTTCTCGGCCTTCTCGGTCTCCTCGTCCGGGGCCGGGTCCTCGACGGCGTTGTCGATCGCCTCGACGGTGAGGTCGTCGGCCTCGGCGAGGCGGACGAGTTCGAGCCGTTCGTTGGCCTCTCTGGTCAGACCCCAACGACGGGACAGATAGCGGCTGGTGATGAGCTGCCGCTCCGGGTGATCGGCCAGCCAGCCGTCACCGGCCCGCAGGAGTTTGTCGACCTCGTCGGGGGCGACCCAGTAGTGCTTGGCGTCATCGAGCACGGGCAGGAGCACGTACAACTGCCGCAGGGCGTCTGCGAGTCGCAGCTCCCCTTCCAGTACGAGCTGTACGTAGCGCGAGTCGCCCCACGCGGGAAACGTCTCGTCCAACGCCACGGGCGTCACGTCGACCGTGGTCCACCCCAGCGGGCCGAAGAGACTGCCGACCAGCTCGGCACCGCCCCGCGCGGGCACGGCGGGCACCTCGATCCGCAGGGGCAGGGGCTCGGCGGCGCGCTCGGGCAGCGCTTTGCACACGCCGCGCAGGGCGCTCTTGAAGACGGTGCTCAGCGCGACGGCGAGCAGCGAAGACGCGGCGTACGGACGGTCGTTGACATACTGCGCGAGAGCCGCGTCGGGCGCACCCCCGCGCCCCTTCCCCTTGCCCCGCCGGACGAGCGCCACCGGATCAACCTCCAGCAGCAACGCGGCCGTACACCGCTCGACGGACGCCTCGGGATAGAGGACATGCGCGATGCCGTGCGAGGTCGAGAACGTCTGCGCCTTGCCGGGATGCTTGTGAAGCAAAAACCCCAGGTCGGTGGCGGGACGTTCCGGGCTGCCGGTAGTACTGATCGTTAGGAACACCTGACCGAGTATGTGTGTGAACGGGCGGGTGCCGGTAGCGATTTACGGCAGCCGACGTCGCGCGGGGGCTGGTGCGGATTGGTCGATGATTGCTATCGATTTGCAGGCAAGGCCGGCCGGGCGACTCCGCCGCCAGCCATCCACTCCCCCAACCCCAGGTGCGGGGCCGGATCCGACCGGGCCCCCGGGGGGGGTGTCCGCGCGAATGCGCGACACCCCGCCCGGGGGACCCCACACGAGCCAAGACCAAGCGGTCAACGGGCCTCCCGCTACGCAACCCGAGCCGGCCCCGCCAGGCAGCCCCACCCCCGCCGAGGCCGACCTCCCGTACCGCCCGAGCGAAACAGGTCTTCTTCACGGTTCCGGATCGGACGGTCAGCGGTCGTCCCTCTCTGCCTCCAACCACGCAGCCACCTCCGCGATCTGGGCCGGGCCCACGCGGCAGCAGCCGCCCAGGAGGCGGGCGCCGGCTGCTTGCCAGGCTCGGAGCCGGGTGGCCGGGAGGGGGCCCTCCCCCCTCCCCTCCCCCACCCACCCCTTCGTCGTCGCGTTCCACGTCTCGCCGCTGTTCGGGTAGACCACCACCGGCTTGGCCGTCGTCGAGGCTGCCAGGGGGACCGCCTCGTCCGCGTCCGGTGGGGTGCAGCAGTTGACGCCCGTCGCGATCACCTCGGGCTCGGACGCCGCCAGGGCGAAGGCCTCCGTCAGGGGCTGGCCCGCGCGGGTGCGGGGGCCCTTGATCGTGTAGGAGAGCCAGACCGGGACTCCGCAGCCCTTCGCCGCCCGCAGCATCGCCTCCGCCTCGTCGGTGTCCGGGACCGTCTCCAGGGCGAGGACGTCCGGAGCCGCCGCAGCCAGTGTTTCAATCCTTGGGCGGTGGAAGCGTTCCAACTCCCGGACCGACAGCCCGTACCGGCCCCGGTACTCACCGCCGTCCGCGAGCATCGCCCCGTACGGGCCCACCGAGGCGGCCACCCAGATCTCCCGTGCCACCTCCGCCCCCGCCCGCCGGGCCAGCGTCACGCTGTCGGTCAGCAGCCGGGACGCCTGCTCCCGGCCGATGCCCCGGCGGGCGAAGCCCTCGTACGTCGCCTGGTAGCTGGCGGTGATCAACACCTGGGCGCCGGCCCGGACGTACGCCGCGTGCGCCGCCTCGATCTGGTGCGGGCCGTCGGCCAGGAGCCGGGCCGACCACAGGTCGTCGGAGAGATCGCAGCCCTGTGCCTGGAGTTGGTCGGAGAGACCGCCGTCGAGGACAAGGCTGCCCTCGGCCAGCGCGGCGGCGAGTGTGCGGGTGGGCTTCATGGACACCTCCCTGTCCTCGATCGGCGGAGGGGCTCACTCAGCCAGCTGGGACTGGACCTGGGAGGAGAGCAGTTCCAGGTGGTCGAGGTCGTCCAGATCCAGCATCTGGCAGTAGAGACGGGACGCGCCGATCGCCCCGTATCGGCCGATCTTGTCGACGACCTCGGCGGGCGAGCCCGCGAGTCCGTTCGCCTTCAGTTCCTCCACCTCCCGTCCGATGGACGCGGCCCGGCGGGCCACCTCCGCGTCCGTCCTGCCCACGCACGCGACCAGCGCGGTCGAATAGACCAGGTCGTCGGCCTTCCGTCCGGCTTTCTCCGCCGCCTCCCGCACGCGGCCGAACTGCGTCTCGCTGTCACCGATCGAGGCGAACGGGATGTTGAACTCGTCCGCGTACTGCGCGGCGAGGCGCGGCGTGCGCGTCGCGCCGTGTCCGCCGATCAGCATCGGAATCTTGGACTGGGCCGGCTTGGGCAGCGCGGGTGAGTCGGCCAGTTGGTAGTAGGACCCGTCGTACGAGAACTTCTCACCGACCGGTGTGCTCCACAGCCCCGTGACAATGGCCAGTTGCTCCTCAAGGCGGGCGAACTTCTCCGCGGGGAACGGAATGCCGTACGCCTTGTGCTCCTCCTCGAACCAGCCCGCGCCCAGGCCCAGTTCGATCCGGCCGCCCGACATCTGGTCGACCTGGGCGACCTGGATGGCGAGCACGCCCGGCAGCCGGAAGGTGCCTGCCGTCATGAGGGTGCCGAGCCTGATCCGCTTGGTCTCACGCGCGAGACCGGCAAGTGTGATCCAGGCGTCCGTGGGGCCGGGAAGACCGTCGGCCGCGCCCATACGCAAATAGTGGTCGGAGCGGAAAAAAGCGTCGAAGCCAAGGTCTTCCGTCGCCTTGGCGACGGTCAGCAGCGTCTCGTAGCCGGCCCCTTGCTGGGGCTCGGTGAAGATTCGAAGATCCATGCATCCATCCTGCACCTTCGAACCCCGGTCGGCGGCGCCTCCTCGCCGGGGCGATTCCTCATCCCATCTCCTTCTCCTTCTCCACGTCCCGCTCACGGATCTCGTCCCGCGCCGTGAGCTGTCGAAGCATTCCGTGCACCCTGTCGTTCGATTCGTCGGCCGCGTCGATCGCCTCGATGCACTGCCAGTACAGCCCCTCCTCGTCCGTCCCGCAGGCCACCGAGACCAGCGCGATCCCCGCCTCGCCGAGGAGCATGCCCAGTCCGGTCAGCGCACTGCGCGCGTCAGTCACCGTCGTCAGCCGCGCCGCCCGTATCCCCCCGTCCCGCAGCGAGGGGTGCTCGGGCAACGCGCCGCCCCGCGCTCCGGTCTCAGCGAGGTCCCGTGCTTCCGTCCTCAGCTCCTTCGGTCCGTACAGGGCCAGTTGATCTCCTATCGCCTGGGCGAGAGCCTGCGCCTGCCAGGCTTCCGCCACGACGTCCAACGCCGCACCGCTCCGGGCCAAGGCAACCCGGCCGGCCGCGATGAGCCTCTCCGCGTCCATTCGCCATCCCCGTCTGTCGAACACCCTGCCCATCTACTCATTACCCAGCGTGAGCTATTGGCAACAGAAAGACCAGAGGAATTCGGAAATCTGTGGACAGGAAGCCAGTTGTGGATAACTCGGCCACTCCATAGAGTGACGAATCAGTCGGAGACCGGTCCGGAGGCAGATCCGGACCCGGACGCGGACGCGGACCCCGACGCGGGCGGGAAGCGCAGCTCGTTCCGGTCGATCTTCTCGGCGAGCGCGCTCAGCACGTCGACTTCCAACACGTCGCAGAACTGGAGCAGATACGCCAGCACATCCGCGACCTCGTCCCGCACCCGGTGCGCCGCCCCGGGGTCCTCCATCACCCGCGCCGACTGCTCGGGGGTCAACCACTGGAAGATCTCCAGCAGTTCGGAGGCTTCGACGCTCAGCGCCGCCGCCAGGTTCTTCGGTGTGTGGTACGGCTCCCACTCGCGCGCCGCCGCGAACTCCACGAGTCTGCGCTGCAATCCCTGCACATCCAGTTCCGTCACGGACCCAGATCTATCAGTTCCGCGCGGACGGACGGACCGGGGCTCTCGTCACGGCTGCTGGGCCGCCGCCGCGATCCCCTCGACCTCGGTGCCGACCGGCGCGAGCAGGAAGACGTTGCGCTCGACCCGGTGCATCCCGCTGCCGAGCCCGAAGACGACACCGCTGCTGAAGTCCAGGATGCGCTTGGCCACATCGGTCTCCGCGCCGGTCAGGTCGAGGAGCACCGGGATCTGCGCGATCAGATGCTCCGCGACCTCACGCGCGTCGGCGAAGACCCGTACCCGCAGGACCACGAACCGCCGCTGCTCGGCGGCGTAGTCCTCCGGGATCGTGCGGTGGTCGACCCGCGAGGGCCATTCGTTGCGGCCCCGCAGCGGGACGACCTGGGCCAGGCCCTCCCACTGCTCGTCGGTGGCGTCGTACCTGTCGTAACCGCCGTATCTGCTCACCGGATCACCCCTTCCGCGCGCTCTGTCTGTAGGCGGCCATCCTCCCGCCCCTCACCCGTTCGGCCCAATAGCGACACGGCCCAGTCCAGGCACAAGTCAGTCCGGACCTAAGCCAGTCCGGATGTCAGGCGCCGACGTACGCCGCGAGGTGTTCGCCGGTAAGAGTCGAGCGGTCCGCCACCAGGTCGGCGGGGGTTCCCTCGAAGACAATCCGGCCGCCGTCATGTCCCGCGCCGGGGCCGAGGTCGATGATCCAGTCGGCGTGCGCCATCACCGCCTGGTGGTGTTCGACCACGATGACCGACTTGCCGGACTCGACAAGCCGGTCGAGCAGCCCGAGCAGTTGCTCGACATCCGCGAGGTGCAGCCCGGCGGTCGGCTCGTCCAGTACGTAGACGCCGCCCTTGTCCGCCATATGCGTGGCCAGCTTGAGCCGCTGCCGCTCGCCGCCGGACAAGGTGGTGAGCGGCTGGCCGATGGTGAGGTAGCCGAGCCCGACGTCGTCCAGCCGGCCGAGGACGCGGTGCGCGGCCGGTGTGTGCGCCTCGCCCGCGCCGAAGAACTCCTCGGCCTGGGCCACCGACATGGCGAGCACCTCGCTGATGTCGCGCCCGCCGAGGTGGTGGTCGAGCACCGACGCCTGGAACCGCTTGCCCTCGCACTCCTCGCAGACGGTGGCGACGCCCGCCATCATCCCGAGGTCGGTGTAGATGACGCCGGCGCCGTTGCAATTGGGGCAGGCGCCCTCGGAGTTGGCGCTGAACAGCGCCGGTTTCACGCCGTTGGCCTTGGCGAACGCCTTACGGATCGGGTCGAGCAGCCCGGTGTACGTCGCGGGGTTGCTCCGTCGCGAGCCGCGGATCGCACCCTGCCCGACCGACACCACACCCGGGCCGCCCACAGCCCCAGCACCCGCACCCGCACCCGCACCCGCACCCGCCACCAACGACCCGTGCACCAACGAGCTCTTGCCGGACCCCGCGACACCGGTGACGACGGTCAGCACCCCGAGCGGGATGTCGACATCCACGGAGCGCAGATTGTGCGTCGTCGCCCTGCGGATCTCCAGCGCGCCCGTAGGCGTGCGCACCGTTTCCTTGAGCACGGCCCGGTCGTCGAAGTGCCGTCCGGTGACGGTCCCCGCACCCCGCAGCCCCTCCACCGTCCCCTCGAAGCAGACGGTGCCGCCCTCCGAACCGGCGCCGGGACCCAGGTCGACCACATGGTCGGCGATCGCGATCGTCTCCGGCTTGTGCTCCACGACGAGCACGGTGTTGCCCTTGTCGCGCAGCCTCAGCAGCAGGTCGTTCATCCGGCTGATGTCGTGCGGGTGCAGCCCGATCGTCGGCTCGTCGAAGACGTACGTGACATCGGTGAGCGAGGAGCCGAGGTGGCGGATCATCTTGACGCGCTGTGCCTCGCCGCCCGACAGGGTGCCCGACGCCCGGTCGAGGCCGAGATAGCCGAGCCCAATCTCCACGAAGGAGTCGAGCGTCCCGCCCAGCGACTGAAGCAGCGGCGCGACCGACGGTTCGTCCAGGGCGCGTACCCACTCGGCGAGGTCGCTGATCTGCATCGCACACGCGTCGGCGATGCTGATGCCCCCGATCTTCGAGGATCTGGCCTCCTCGCTGAGCCGGGTGCCTTCGCACTCGGGGCAGGTGGTGAAGGTGACCGCCCGGTCCACGAAGTCCCGGATGTGCGGCTGCATCGACTCCCGGTCCTTGGCGAGGAACGACTTCTGGATCTTGGGGATCAGTCCCTCGAAGGTGAGGTTCACGCCTTCGACTTTGACCTTGGTCGGCTCCCGGTAGAGGAAGTCCTGCATCTCCTTCTTCGTGAACTTACGGATCGGTTTGTGCGGATCGAGGAGCCCCGACTCCGCGTAGACGCGCACGGTGAAGAAGCTGTCCGACTTCCAGCCGGGGATGGTGAACGCCCCCTCGGCGAGCGACTTGCTGTCGTCGTAGAGCTGCGCGAGATCGATGTCCGACACCGATCCCCGCCCCTCGCAGCGGGTGCACATGCCGCCGGTGCGGTTGAAGGTCGCTTTCACGGTTCTGCGGTTGCCGCGTTCGACTGTGATCGCACCGCTCGCCCGCACGGAGGCGACGTTGAAGGCGAACGCGCCGGGCGAGCCGATGTGCGGCTTGCCGAGCCGGCTGAAGAGGATGCGGAGCATCGCGTTGGCGTCGGTGGCGGTGCCGACCGTGGAGCGCGGGTCGGAGCCCATCCGCTGCTGATCGACGATGATCGCGGTCGTCAGCCCTTCGAGTACGTCGACCTCGGGCCGGGCCTGCGTCGGCATGAAGCCCTGTACGAAGGTGCTGTACGTCTCGTTGATCAGCCGCTGCGACTCGGCGGCCACGGTGCCGAACACGAGGGAGCTCTTGCCGGAGCCCGAGACACCGGTGAACACCGTGAGCTGCCGTTTCGGGATCTCGACGCTGACGTCCTTGAGGTTGTTGACCCGCGCACCGTGCACCCGGATCACCCCGTGACCGCCGACGGCGGGCCGCGTGTCCGTCCCCGAGCGGACCGGCCCGCCCGTCCCCGTGTTCCTGCTCATCGTCGCTCCGTCCGTGAGGCGGGTCCGTCCATGTCCCCTCACGCTAGTGCGGCCGGGTGACCGGCGCTTCTCCGATCCTGATCGGTGTGCGGGACGCGCATCGGCGAACGGACCGCGCGTCGGCGTACGGGACACTCATCGGGTGTACGGGCCCGCGCGGTGACGGGCGGCCTCAGCTCGCGAGCATCTCCCGCGACACCACCCACAGCCGCGCCGCCGCCTCCGGGTCCAGCGCGTAGCCGGCGACGCCCTCACCGGACGGCGGCACGTTCGGCCCGGCCTCGGTGACGTCTTCGAAGTACCGGCCGCCGATGCCCTCCAGGAGCGGTGAGACCGCGACGAGTACGGAGGTGGCGGCGCCCTGCTCGGGGGTCTTCCAGACGGCGCCCTCGACCAGCTTCTGGAAGTCGGGGTTGTCGTTCTGGTGGCGCTGGAGATTGGTACGGATGCCGCCCGGCATCAGGGCGTTGACGGTGATCCCGTCGGCGGCCCACCGCTTGGTGGCTTCGACGGCGAAGAGGATGTTGGCGGTCTTGGACTGGCCGTACGCCGCCCACGGCTCGTACTCGCGGTTCACGAAGTGGATGTCGTCGAAGACGACGGGCGAGCGCAGGTGCGCGCTCGAACTCACCGACACGATGCGCGCGTTGCCCGCATCGGCCAGTGCGTCGTGCAGGCCGAGCGCCAGCCCGAAGTGGCCCAGATGGTTCGTGGCGAACTGGTGCTCCCAGCCCTCGGGCGTGCGCTTCAGGGGCTCCGCCATGACACCCGCGTTGTTCACGAGGATGTGCAGCGGCCCCTGCCACGCCTCGGCGAACGCCGCGACCGACGAGCGGTCGGCCAGCTCGATCGGTGCGACCGATACGCGGGAGTTGCCGGTCGTGGCGGTGATGTCGGCGGCCGTACGCTCCCCGGCCTCGACGTTCCGTACGGCGAGCGTGACCTCGGCGCCCGCGGACGCCAGCGCGCGGGCGGTCTCGACCCCGATGCCGGAGGCGCCGCCGGTCACGACGGCGCGCCTGCCGGTCAGGTCGATGCCGTCGATGACCTCGGCGGCGGTGGTCTCACGGTTGAAAGGAGTGGTGATCCGGTCGGGGTGCGACATGACGGTCCTCTTCGTAATGACTTCGGTGGGGCTCGATGCGGGTCGATACAGGTCGATACGGCTCGGCGGAACTCGGCAGAACTCGGCAGGGCCCGATGGCGCGCTTCGCCGTACACTTAAACGGAGGATCCTCCGCTCTCATCTCACGCTAATCGGAGGAAGCTCCGTTTGGCAAGCGGGCCCGGCCCTGGGTTACGTTCGAGCCGACGCCGTCGGGGGGAAGGGAGGACCGCGTGGAAGCCAGTAGCGAGCGTCCTCTGCGCGCCGACGCCCGGCGCAACCGCGAACTCGTCCTCGCCTCCGCGATACGGCTGCTCTCCGAGAGCGACGGAGGCGGAAGCCCGACCCTCGGCGCGATCGCCAAGGACGCCGGGGTCGGCATCGGTACGCTCTACCGCCACTTCCCCACCCGCGAGGCCCTGGTCGAGGCGGTCTACCGCAACGAGCTGACGGCCGTCTGCGACGCCGCGCCCGCGCTCCTCGCCGAGCTGGCCCCGCTCGATGCGACACGGGCGTGGATGGACCGCTACATCGACTTCATGATCGCCAAATCGGGCATGGCCGACGCACTCCGCGCGGTCATCGCCTCGGGCGTGAACCCCTACGCGCACAGCCGCGAACTGCTCGGCTCCGCGATCAGGTTGCTGCTCGACGCCGGAGCCGCGGACGGCGGCTTCCGTAAGGATGTCGACGCCGACGACGTCCTGATCGGCATCAGCGGCGTGGCCCTCGCCGCGGGCGAGCAGAACATGCGCGAACAGGCCGGCCGCCTGCTCGACCTCCTGCTGGACGGTCTGCGCTACACGCCGTGACCCCCGGCGGTGGCCATGCCGGCCGCCAGACCTTCCCGGTATCCCGGAAAACGCGGTGTCCAGTCCAGCTCCGTACGCGCCCGCTCGTTGGAGATCCGCACGTTGACGCGGGTCATCACCTGCGCGATGTACGGCGCGGCGAGCCGGATCAGTCCGGCGGGGAGGGCGATCGGCCTGGGCGTACGGGTCGTACGGGCGATCTCCTCCATCAACTCGCGCCACGTGGCCGGGGTGTTGTCCACGACGTTGTAGACCCGGCCCCCGACTCCCCGCTCCAGCGCGGCGACAGTGGCTGACGCCGCGTCCTTGTGGTGGACCAGCGCGAGCGTCCCCGCGTGCCCGAGCGGCACCGGCAGCCGGCGCCTGCTCATCATCGCCGCGAAGACCTCGATGTCGCCTCCGTAGAAGAGGCCGTAGCGCAGGGCGATGCCAGCGATGTCTGGCCCGGCACCGAGCACCTGGTCCTCGGTGGACTTCAGCGCCGCGAGAACGTGATCCGTCTTGGCGCCCGCGGGCACGGCGAACGGCGCGTCCTCGGTAAGAGGTTCGGGCCCCAGGTCCCGGAAGCCGTACCCGAGGAACATCGACTGCGTCAGGAAGCGCGTCGCGCCCATCCGCCGCGCCGCGTCCAGCAGGTTACGGGTCCCCTCGACCCGGAGCCGGTTGGTCGGCTCCAGGTCGGCATAGCGCAGGGGCGCCTTGGTCAGCGCGGTGAGCTCATGGACGACCGCGTCGGCGCTCAGCCCCTCCAGGGCGGCGAGCAGCGCGCTCCGGTCGAGCACATCGGCCAGCACGGCGGTCGCACCGCCCTGCCTGAGCCGCTCGGCCGCCTGCGGGAAGCGGGTGACGGCGATGACGTGATGCCCGGCCGCCATGAGCTGGGGTACGAGGAAGTGGCCGAGGGTGCCGGATGCTCCGGCGAGGAGAACTTTCATGGCTCCTCCTTGAATGGCTCCTCCTTAAGAGGAGGGCGCATTTCGGGACACTCTGCCCATCGAGCCTATGCTCACGGCGCCGACCACGCTCCCGAGGACGGGTCCCGGTGCCCGTACGGCCCTCCGACGACCCTTCGCCCCTCCGGGCCAGGCTCAGGCCACGTGCGCCCCCAGCCCGGTCCGCCCCGGCGCCACGTCCGGTCGCAGCACGAGGTTGCGGTCGTAGTCTCCGCCGTTCTGCCTTCGGTACGCGATCGGCTCGGTCGTCGGGATCGCGAGCAGGCGCCCGCGCAGCTCCTTCGCCGCCGCCTGGCCCTCCTCGGGCGTGAACCGGTCGGCGCCCGGGATCAGCACCGGGGGCAGCACCTCCGCGCCCGCGTAGAACAGAATGCCGTGCTGGAGCGGGAACAGCAGCTCGTCGACGGCTCCGTGGATGCCCCGCTCGCCGTAGGACCACGCCGGCCCGCCCAGGGTCGTCACCGTCATGGCACGCTTGCCCGCGAGGAACCCGTCCCCGTAGCCGATCCACTCGCCGTTCGGGCCCCGCAACCCGTACGCGAAGCCCTGGTGCCAGACCCGGTCGAACCAGCCCTTGAGTATGGCGGGCATTCCGAACCACCACAGCGGGAACTGGACGACGACGGTGTCCGCCCGGATGATCTTCTCCTGCTCGGCTCGGATATCGGCGCTCAGCCCGCCGCTCTCATACGCCCGCTTCGCGGCAGCGGCGACCTGGAACCGCTCCGCCGCATGGTGGGCGTAGTCGGCGGCATCGACGACGGGGTTCCAGCCCATCGCGTACAGGTCCGACACCTCGACCTGGTGACCTTCCGCGCCGAGCGCGCGCCGCCCCTCCGCGGCGAGGTGTCCGTTGAGCGAGCGGGGTTCGGGGTGGGCAAGAATCCAGAGAACATTCATGACGTCGATGCTGCCGCTGCGGCACCGCCGACACGACTGGCCTGATGGACAGCATGTGCGAAGATCGGGCCATGGCCGTTTTCGCCGGTGACGGGCGCCACCGTGTGGCGGTCCTGGTCCGTGACAAGGTTCTGTCGTTCGAGCTCAGCATCGTTCACCGGATCTTCGGCCAGGCCCGCTCGGCCGCCGGTGTCCCGCTCTACGAGGTCGTGACGTGCGCGCCGGAGCCGGGGAGCGTGCGCACGGACGCCGATTTCCCCATCGGCGTCGCGCACGGATCCGCGGCGCTGGCCGAGGCGGACACCGTCGTCGTCCCCGGCTCCCAGCACGACTTCGAGCCGCCAGGCAGGCCGCTCGAACCCTCGCTCACCGCCGCGCTCGCGCGGATCCGACCCGGCACACGGATCGCCTCGATCTGCACGGGATCGTTCGTGCTGGCCGCGGCGGGCCTGCTCGACGGGCGGCGGGCAACCACCCACTGGCGATCGTCCGCCCGGTTCCGGGAGCGATTCCCGGACGTCGTATTCGACCTGGACGTCCTCTACACCGACGACGACGGCGTCCTCACCTCGGCGGGCGCGGCATCAGGCATCGACCTGTGCCTGCACATGATCCGCACCGACCACGGCGCGGCGGTCGCCAACGACGTGGCGCGCGGCAGCGTCGTCCCGCCCCACCGCGAGGGCGGGCAAGCGCAGTACGTACAGCGACCGATGCCGGACCCGAGAATCTCCTCGACCGGCAAGGCGCGCCAATGGGCACTGGCGAACCTGCACCGGCCCGTCACGCTCCGGGAACTGGCAGCCCAGGAATCGACAAGCACCCGAACCTTCACCCGGCGCTTCCGTGACGAGATCGGCACCTCGCCGGGGCGCTGGCTCACCCAACAGCGCATCGAGCGAGCCTGCGCCCTCCTGGAACGCACGGATCTACCCATCGACGAGATCGCCTCCACCGCGGGCTTCGGCACCGCCGGCTCCATGCGCCTGCATCTGCAAGCCGAACTCGGGGTCTCACCCAGCGCCTACCGCGCCACATTCCGCGGCCCCTGACCCGCCGCACTCGTGCGAAGCCAGTACGTACGCCCACACGGTCTTGCCCGGCCCCGTCCGCCCGCTGACCCCCCACTGCAAGGCGACGGCGTCCACGAGCACCAGCCCCCGGCCGTGCTCGCCGTCGGCGGCGGCCCCGCGCGGAGCGCGCATCGGCATCGCGCCGTGGGTGTCGCTCACCTCGATCCGTACGAGGTCCTTGGCCGTGTTGTACGACAGCCGCAACGCGAAGTCCCGCCCCGGCACCCGCCCATGGAGCACGGCGTTCGCCGCCAGCTCGGCGACGACGAGGGCGGCGGCGTCGGACGGCTGGGAGCCGTACGAGATGCCCCACGCGTCGAGCTGCTGCGTCGCGAGCCTCCGCGCGAGCCGCGCGCCACGCCGGGTGGCGGAGAACCGCTGGTTGAACACACGTACGGTGACGGCCTCTTGGGCCTGGAGGGATGGCATATGCCCAGCGTCCGGGCGGGATTGGACGCTTCACCAGGGACTACGCCAGTACACCTGACCGCTGTACTGGTTGACCCACTGGACCGGGTGAGTAACTACCAGTGATGCTGGACCAGTTGTGCGGGGTACGCATCGAGCCGAGCAGGGGCCAGGGAGAAGTGGCATGAGCAGTGAACCCGAGACGTCGGACAGTCTCAAGACCTTTGGCTCTGTGTTGAAGGTGCTGCGGGAGGAAGACGGCCTGACGCAGGAGGAGTTCGCGCACCTGGTCCAGTACTCGGTGCACTACATCGCCAAGATCGAACAGGGGAAACAGTTCCCGCCGAAGGACCTGCCGAACCGGGCGGGGGCCGTGCTGGATCCGCCCGCGAAGCGGATCATCGAAGCGGCGTTCAAGACCCTGACGAAAGGGGCCGGGCTGGCCTCGTGGTTCAAGAAGTGGGCGATCGTCGAGGAGACGGCGATCTCGCTGTACGCGTACGAGTGCCGGGCGATTCCGGGGCTGTTGCAGCCGGAGGCGTACCTCCGGGCAATCTTCGAGCGGAGGTTGCCACCCCTGACCGAAGAGGAGCTGGAACACAAGGTGGTCGCTCGCCTGGAGCGTCAACGGCTCCTTGCTGAGCGGCCCAACACCTCGTTCAGTTTCATCATCGAACAGGCGCTTCTGGAACGGGGCTTGGGAGGGCCGCACGTCACCAGGGCGGTAATCGATCGCCTGCTGGAGGCAGGCGATCGACGTAACATCGAGATTCAGCTCATGCCACTGCACCAGGCGGACCACATCGGCTCGGACGGGCAGATGTACCTGGCTGAGACACCCGATCACCAGTGGATCGGGTACTTCGAAGGGCACGACAGCAGCACCCTGCTGACGGACCCCAAACTCGCGAGTTCGATGCTCCAGCGCTATGGCAAGATGCGCTCACAGGCCCTGAGCCGTCAGGCCACCGTGAGCCTGCTGGAGCAGATGCGAGGAGCGTAATGAGCACGACTGAACTGACTTGGTTCAAGAGCAGTTACAGCGGCAGCGGCGGCGACAACTGCGTCGAGGTCGCCACCCAACCCCACGCCGTCCTCGTGCGGGACTCCAAAGACCCCCGCATAGGCCGGCTCACCCTCACCCCCACCGCCTGGGCCGCGTTCACCGCCCACGTCGCCGCGCACTGACGCGGCCACGCTGACGGGGCGGCCCGAGCGTTCTCGGGCCACCCCACCCGCGTCGGACGCGCGTTCAGCACATCTTCTGGCTGGCCGCCTGGCCCCCGAGCGGGTCGCCCGCCCTGCGCAGGGAGCCGACCGCCGCCGTGCAGTCCTCCACCGTGTCCGCGCCGCCCGACCAGAACTCCTGGCCGTTGTGGTCGATCCACGCCTTCCCGCCGAAGAAGTCGTCCTGGCTGTAGCTGTAGACGGCGACGCTCACGTCGTAGTCCTTGTTGACGTTACGGAATGAATCCCAGACCCAGAGATATCCGTAATTCTCGTTGCACGTCTTCGAGTAGAACTGCTTGACCGACGCGATGTGCGCACCGGCCCTGTCGATGTAGGCTGTTTTTCCGACCTGGTACGCGTCGGCACAGATTCCCGCCACCCGCGCTTTCGCGCTTGCCGGGTTTCCCGCCTCGCTCGGCGCGGTCGACTTCGCCTTGGCGGACTTCGAAGGGGCCGGTGCCGGGCCGTCGCCCGCGACCGCCGCGCCCGCCGGGATCAGGGCGAATGCGCAGGCCGCGGCGGTGACTGCGCGCTTGGTGTAGCGCATGGGAACAACTTTCTCCGAGCAAAAGGGCGCAGTAAACCCACGGGCCCGCCAATGGCGGCTACCGCTCGGCTATCGGGCCCGATGCCGGCTGCTGGAATTACTTCCGAACACCTAGGCAGACAACGGATCTTGACCGAGGGTTGCACGGATTCCCGGGTTTTGTTTCGGGCGGGTCAGGGCTGGTTTCCCTCACGGGAGACCAGCCCTGATTGCGTTCCTGGGGACTTCTGGGTGTCAACTGGGTGTGATCTTGGTCCGCGCACTATCGGGACGCGGCACGCTCCTGCAACAGCCTGTCCAGCACCGGAATCGGCGAACGCGGGTGTAACAGCAATCGGGCGCCCAGCGATTCGTGCCAGACCTCGGTCAGCTGCTCCATGAGCGTCAGACGCATCGAGTCGGTGACGTGGCTGTAGCGTGCGCTGACCGATCGGTCCTCGTGGCCTATCCGCTCGTCCATGAGGACCTTGGGCGTGCCCAGCTCTTCCATCAACGTTCGGTGGCCGTGTCGGAGGCCGTGACGGGTCAGCCGGTCCTTGATCGGCATCCAGCACGCCTCTGCGCGGCTAGAGGCGCCTGGGCCCCGCACGCGCACCCCGGGGAACGGACCACCGGTCAGGGGAACGGGGTGCGCCTCCTGGGGGGCCTTCCTCGGGTACCAGCCGGTCGCGGCCGGGGTGAAGATCCACGTGGCGTGGCCGGACCGCCTCCAGTGGGCGGCTGCGCGCGACGGTCCGATCTGTCGGACGAAGCCGAGTTCGGCGATCGCTTTCTCGACGCGGGCGCGGGTGTTCTCGGTCACCCTGTCGGGCCGCTTGAGCACGTTAGATACGGTGGCGATCGACACGCTGGCCAGCTCGCCAACTTGACGGAGCGTCGGCCCCGGCTGCCGGGTTCCGCCGAAACCGCGCCCGGCATATACATACGCGAGGCCGTGGCATGCGCAGGGCCGCGGCTCCACGAAGTCCTCCTTGCCAAGCTCGGCGGCGCGAACGCCCTGGGCTTCTCCCGTGCTGCGGTCGACGGCTCCCACATCCGGGCGTTAAAGGGGCATCCGAGACCGGACGAAGCCCCGTTGACCGGGACGGGACGGGCAGCAAGCACCACCTGATTACGGACGCCACGGGCATCCCGCTCGCGGCCACCTTGACCGGCGGCAACCGCAACGACGTCACGTAACTCGTCCCACTCCTCCAGGCCGTGCCGCCCGTGCGTGGCAAGCGCGGCCGGCCCCGGCGCCGCCCCGACGTGGTGCCGGCCGACCGCGGCTACGACCACGACAAGTACCGCCGCCTGGTCTGGGATCTCGGTGTGAAGCCGCTGATCGCCCGCCGGGGAGCCGAGCACGGCTCCGGTCTGGGCACCCAACGCTGGGTCGTGGAGCGCGCGTTCGCCCACCTGCACTGGTTCCGTCGCCTGCGGATCCGTTGGAAGATACGTGACGATATCCACGAAGCCTTGCTCACCTTGGGATGCGCACTCATCTGCTGGCGACGCCTGAAGGCATCCCGGTAGGAGTTCTCAGGTGATGTCATCGACAAGAGCCTCAAGGTGGCGCTCTCCGTCGCGGGTGTGTGCGCCGGCGGCCAGTGCAGCCTTGGCAAGACGGGCTGCAGCGGGCTCACTGAAGAGTCCGCTGAGAAGCTCGTTGGCCTTCCGCAGGCCGTGAGTGGTCGACTCGACCGCGGTGTCGACCGCTTCGGTCGCAGCGCGGGCGACGCCGGGCGGCAGAGCGGCGATGCGGGCGGCGAGGGTGTCGACGACGTGGTCGAGCTCGGTGTCCGGCACGGCCCGGTTCACCCATCCGATCCGTTCCGCGGTTCCGGCATCGATCAGCTGCCCGCCAAGGATGATCTCCAGGGCGCGTGCGCGACCCACGAGACCGGGCAGGTATGCAGTGCCTCCTGCGCCCGGGATGATGCCCAGCCGGCACTCCATCTGGGCCATTCCGGCGCGCTCGAGCGATGCGAACCGCATGTCCATCGCGGACAGCAGTTCCGCACCGCCGCCGCGTGCCAGTCCGCGCAGCTTGGCGATGGTGATCTGCGGCAGCGACCGGATGCGTTCGTGGAGCCGCATCATCGGGTTGAGGGACTGGTCTTGTTCGGGCGCAATGGGGAGGGCAACGAATGTCGCGGGGTCGTCGGCGGTCGTCATGTCGCCGTGCGCGACGAAGAAGTCCGGGTCCGCGCTGTCGAAAACAATCACCCGGATGTCGTGGTCGCCGGACATGGCGTCCGCGAACCGGTCCAGGTCCGTCATCAGAGCGGCGTCGAGCAGATTGATGGGAGAGTTGTCGATCACGACGTGCGCCACGCCGCTGCTGAGAGAGATCTTGAGGGTCGGGTATGCGTCAGTCATGATTCCCGTCTTCGCGTCCGGCCACTAGGTATCTTATCTATACCTAGTAGTACGGATACACTTCAACGAAATCAGGTATCGCGAGGGAGACCGACGTGCCCGAAGTGAAGCTCAACGGCGACGGCCGGAATCTACTCGACCAACTCTTCGACAAGTGGTCCTTGCTGGTACTGGCCGCATTGTGCGACCGCCCCCGGCGCTTCAACGAACTCCGGCAACACATGCCCACTGTCACCCCGAAGTCACTGACCACATGCCTGCGGCGACTGGAGCGCAACGGCATGGTCGAGCGAACGGTCGTGTCCACGGAACCGGTGGCGATCGAATACCGCATCACCCCCCTGGGCCGGACCCTTCGGTCCCCTGTGCACGCCATGCTGGAATGGGCCGTCGATCACCTCGACGCGGTCGAAACCGCCCGCTATCACTACGACGAGCGACGTGTGGACAAGTGACATCCCGGCATGTCTTGCACAGGACGACGCCGTTCACCTCAACGGTCACCCAGCCGATCCGGGCCAGTGCCCAGGGCTCATCCACGAACCTGCTCGCCCGGCCCTCGCCGCGCCGTCGCGACACTCTCGGTGAACTGCTGCTCGACAGGCCGCTGCCGCCTGAAGGTATTTCGATAGGAGCTCTTAGCCGACCTGAACTCAGAGTTCACCCGAACTGAGAGTTCGGGTCGTCGCCGCGTACTCGCCGTAGCTTCCTGCTCGCAGCAGTGGTCTACGAGATGAGTTTCACGTGATGACTGAACCGCCGAGTGTTCTTCCGCACCCCGGCAGGGCGCTGGTGCTCCCGAGCCGGCAGGTGCTGCGGGTTGGTAGGTACTGCGGCCTCCAGGCCCTCGCCCGGATCAACGTCCCGGGCACTGTGGCGGTAGACCCTGCGGTGCGCGGCGTCTACTTCTTCATCAAGTCCGCTGCCACAGCTACATGGCCGACGATGCCTGCCGACGGTCCTCTGGGGGTGACGACGGAACTGGAATTACCGCCCGAGGAGCGTTGCAGGCCGCCCGGCACCTACTGGCTGGTGCCGCCACGGCGAGGGGCTATCAGCGTCACCTGTACACGTGCGCTACGTGCGTCGCTGTCCCACGTCCTTCCTGGACTGTTCGTCGCGCTGTCATCCATCGAGGAGGAGCCTTGATGAACAGGGTAATCAGGCTCGCTGAATGGACGCTCGGTGTCGACACCGAGCCGGGTGCGTCCGGCCCTGTGCACGAGATCGAGTGCACGACGTGCGGCGAGTCGTCGGACGCGCCCGAGGGGCGGACCAGTTCTGAGGAATGGGCGCTCAACCACACCGGCAGAAACCCGGACCACCGCGGCTACCGGGGCATCACGACGACGTTCTTCCGCGTGACGCCGGCCCCCGGCAACCCGTACGCCGAGCAGGCGGATGCCTCGCTTCGGGCTACCTGAGTTGATGACATGAACCGCCCACCCCCCGCATGTTCAGCGCCACCACCGAAGCCTGCGAGTCGTCGGACGCCCTTGCCGCGCCGCCTCAGGGCGAAGGCCGGGGGTGTCTCCACACGCTCTCGATACCGAGCTGCTTCGGCTTCCTCGCGTTCATCGGCACGCTGCTCCTCCTCGCGGCCGTGCACGACCTCACTCAGTGATCCAGCTGTCGAAAGGCGCCCCCATGGCCGCACCCACAGCAGCACAACCAGGACCAGAGAAGGGGCTGGTTGAACTCGAAGAGACCATCCACAAAGGTGGCTTCTGGCGGCTCGTGCCTGAGTCCGTACCTCGCGTGTACGCCCCGGTCGACCGGCCGCTTCTGAAGCACGTCGAGACCTGTTTGCGGCGGCTGGCGTGAGGACGGCGATAGAGGGTCCCAGCGCACCGGCCCTGGAGCCCGTGGCCACCGAGGGATGCGACGTGTGCGGGGCGTTGGCCAGACAACGCGAAGACGCCCGCAGCCTGGGCAGCGCGCCAACGGTCGAGGACTGCAACAACGAGCTGCGCTCCCACCCCCACCACGCCGGCCCAGCTCGGCGGCGCACCCCGTAGCCCCGGCCCCGCCCGCCGTGCTGATGCAGGAAGGGCGTCAGCACGGTCGGGCGGGGCCGGACCAACAAGCCCGCCCCGGTGGACCCTGTCTGCGGGGACTATCGGCAGCCAGACACGCCCCAAACCCAAGGCGACCTAACCGGGCCAGAGTCGCACCCCACCACCAGGCAGCAGGAGAGGAACTTGCCCGTACGACGGAATGCCAAGAAGAAGCCCACTCGGCTGTGCCGACTGCGGCTCGCCGGTCCGACCGAGGAGTCCGGGCGGCGCCTGGAGATCGTGAACGGACTGACTGCTGGCGTGCGCGCTCCGGAGGATGAGCCCGGTGAGTGAGCGCACCGGTCAGGTCCTCTACATGGTGAGCCTCGCCTCGCTGCTCGCCATCCTGTTCCTCGGCATCAAGAACAGCTAGCCGGATCGTGGAAAGGACATGGGCCACTGGCCTGTGCTGGCGCTGCGAGACGCCCGACATTCCAGTGCTGTGGCTGGGGCCCGCTCGCAGCCTCGAGTACGGAGAGGCCCCTCTCTACTGCTGTCTGCCGTGTATCCGCCGAATCGAAGCCCTGATCGCCGCCCACCACCGGACCTGACCGCCCCCCCCCCCCCCCCGGCAGCGAGGCGGATGTTGATCGAGACGTGGCGGATTGCTGACGACTGCCGAAGACGGACGGGCTTTGTGGTGCATCAGGGACACGTGATCTTCCCGGTGCTCTAGGGTTGGCGCCTGTCCCGGTGCCGGTCTGGCGCCGGGTCTTCGTGCTTACTGGGCGGAGTTGGATCATGCGCATGTCGTGGTGGCCGAGTCGGAGCAGCTCATCTCCGGTCCCGCGCATACCACTTCGGACCAGGCTCAGGGAGGCGAGCGCGCCGCTCGCCGTTCGCTCGTTCCGGCTGCACTTCACGGCGCGGATGCTGTCCTGGACCGGGTCGGCCGTGGCTCCGATCGGCATGGCTTTCGCGGTGCTGCACCTCGGCGGAGGAGCGTCCGGGCTCGGTCTGGTGCTCGCGGCCAACATGGCGCCGCAGATCCTTCTCCTGCTGATCGGCGGTGTGGTCGCCGACCGGTGGTCGCGCGCCACCGTGATGGTGTGGACGAACATCCTCAGCGCCGGGACACAGGGCGTAGCGGCCGTCCTTCTGTGGTCCGGCGCGGCGCAGGTGTGGCATCTGGTAGCAGTGTCCGCGCTGTGCGGCGCGGCGAGCAGCTTCTTCACACCGGCCGCTGGCGGCATCGTCGTGGAAGTGGTGCCGGCCGAGCTGCGGTACGCGGCGAACGCGCTGCTCAAGATTGGCCAGAACACGGTCAAGGTCGCGGGCCCCGCGGTCGGCGGCGTGCTGGTCGCCGCCGTCGGGTCGAGCTGGGTGATCGGCTGGGACGCACTCACCTTCGTCGCGGCGGCCGTTCTGTGCGCCCGTCTCGACCTGGCGCCCGTGAAGGCGAAGGTGCGTACCGGGTTCGTGACTGATCTGCGGGAGGGGTGGGACGACTTCTGGGCGCGGCGCTGGCTGTGGGTGATGGTGGTCCAGGGCGCGGTTGTCGTGCCGGTGTGGCTGGTCGGTTACCAGATGCTCGGCCCGGTATACGGCAAGGACTACCTCGGCGGTGCTGCGGGGTGGGGGCTGGTGGTCAGCGCCTTCACCGGCGGCTTGGTGCTCGGTGCCGCTGCGGCCTTGATGTGGAGGGTGCGGCGCGTCGGCGTGGTGGTGTGCGTGGGGACGGGTGCGATGTCGCTGCCGCTGGCGGCGATGGCCGCCGGTCTGCCGCTCGTGCTGGTGGCGTTCGCCGCGTGCACGGCTGGCACCGGGTTGTCCCTGAGCATGACGGTCTGGGCGAGCCTGGTCCAGGAGCGCATCCCGAAGGAGAAGCTGAGCCGGATCATGTCGTACTCCACGCTCGGGCAGGTGCTGCCGGTCCCGCTGGGGTATCTGGCGGCCGGGCCGGCGAGCGCGTACTTCGGGGTGCGGCCGACGCTCGCCGCCGGGGCCGGCGCCATCGTGGCCGCCATGATCGTGCCGTTGCTGTTGCGTCAGGTCCGGGCACTGGCCCTCGCCCCGGTTAAGGTGGCGGAGGAGACACTGGTGAGCGCGCCGAGGTAGAAGGTGCGGTCGGTTTCGACGGCCGCGGTGAAGCTGCGCAGGCCGCGGTCGCGGGCGGCGGCGTCGCGTTCATCGGCATCGGTGTCCCCGGGCAGGCCCCAGTGGTTGAGCAGGTGGGCGGCGATCCGGGCAGGGGCGAGATGGGCGGTGCTGTGTCCGGGGTGCTCGGCGAGGGCGGCGTTCGTCCGCAGAGCGTGCAGGACGAGTTCTTCCGTGGGCAGCTCGGCGTTGAGCAGAGGGCCTGCTTCAGCGCGCGACACCGGGTAAATGGGCCAGGCGTCGTCGAGGCGCGCCGAGCGCACTGCGAGACGTGTCAGCTGCTCGCCCGGATCGGCATGGGATCGCTCGTTGGCGGTGAGCCAGTAGGAGAGCTGCTCGTCTGTGAGATCGGTCAGCGCCAGGCCGCGGTGGGCCGCGAAGTCCTCAACGGCGCACTCATGGACGGTGCGTTGGCCGTCGGGGGCGAGGAGGCGGGACAGGACGTGGGTGCGCCAGCGCCGGGGAAATGCGGGGTCGTAGAGCTGCTGGTGCTGGAGGAGCGGCAGGAACGGAAGACCGCTGTCCGTGGAGGGAGTGAAGGCGGCGTTCCAGTAGCGGACGAAGCTGGTCTGCCACGGCTCCTCCACCCACCCCGGCGCCGTCAACTCCACGGTGGTGGGCCGGTCTTTGGCCAGGACGCGAAGGGCTCTCTCCGCGTCCTCCCGCTTGAGGTCGTGCGGGGTGCCGCATCCCCAGATGTCGGCCCTCGTGTAGACCTCGCCGAGGCTGCGGTCGGTCATGAGGCGCCCCAGCGCGGTGCAGGTCCGCTGGCTATAAGGCAGCTGGCGCGCGGTCTCGGTCAGGCCCTGCGCCTCGGGCTTGGTGATGCGGCCGGCATCTGTGGCGTGTTCGAAGGCGGCACGGAGGTTCACCAGGGCCTGCGTCAGCGGCCGGCCGGCCGGCTCCTGGAGGACCGCGACGTCGTCGTCGGCGTCCAGCAGCCCGCTGCGGAAGGCGTGGTAGATCCGGCCGATGCCGACCATCCCGTACGGGGCCAGTTCGGCGGCGCGCAGCGCGCCCATGCTGGAGGCCCCGTAGACGGCGACTCCCTTGGCCAGGAGCATCAGGATCTCCTTGTGCCGCACGGGTGCGCTCTGGTGCCACAGCCCGTCGATGATCAGAACGCGGTCAATAGCCTTCAGCCGAAGGCGGAGGAGGTCTCCGTGCTGGACGGGCGGGTGCACGACCGCGCCCGGCAGGATGCTCGTGATGCGGGCCGAGGTGATGGTCGGCCCGGCGAAGACATGCGTGCTCATGAGGCTGCCTTCCGGGGGCGGGGCACGGTGTGCCGGACGGTGTAGCGCAGGGCGGGTGCACACACCTTGACCACGGCGAACTCCGCGCGCTCATACGGCCCCCACGTCAGATCCACCACCAGCGGTGCCTGTCCCGTAGCGGTGGCTACGGCGGTCGCCAGATCGTGCGCGAGCTCGGTGTCGCTGGCGGCGGGGGCGCCATAGCGGTTCTCGATCGTCGGCCACGGCACCGGGTTCTCGGCGGAGGGCGTGGGGGCACGGTGCGGTGCGGGCCGGTAGGCGAGCGGCTGGTTGTCCTCGCGGCTGCCGCTGATCAGCGTGAGCCGGGTCTGCGCGGCCTCGGTGATCGCCCGCCACAGTGCGATGCCCGGGTCCGGGTGGGCGCCGGAACCAGCGACGACGGCTGCGGACTGGTCCTCGCGCCACAGGTAGCAGCACATCACCGGAACTCCGTACCGGTTGGGTACGTGCCGCAGCTCCCACCAGCATCCTCGCTGGGAGAGCCGCTCCAGCAGGGCGGCGCAGTACGGGGTGTTCACCGTCGAGGAGTCCACCACCTCGGCCTGACCCGCGCTGGTGTCGGTGAGGCCGGACAGGGCGTCGCGCTCGATCACCTCGCACAGGCCGTGCACGATCGCCTCGGCCCGGGTGTTCCCGGACGCGAGGCCGTTCGTGGAGGCGCTGGGCAGGTGCTGGCGCCAGTCGTTGTGGATCGTGCGGCCCAGCCGCACCGCGGCCTGGGGCACAAGGGTCTCGGCGTGGTCGACAGCGGAGCGCGCGGTGACCCAGTCCAGTCGCACGCCGTTGGTGAGGAGGCTGCCGGGATGCTGCTCCAAGTCCGTGATCGGGTATGGAAGATCAAGGTCTGCCGCAGGAGCCTGCGCGAGAGAGACGGGCGGGAGGGCACGCTCGGCGTGCCAGACCTCGATGGCCTCCATGGCGGCGGAGACGCGGGCCGCGTCCAAGGTGGTGCCCTTGCCTTGGGCAACCGACAGCGTCCGCGCGAGCGGTCGTACGGCCATCGTGACGGGGATGCCGAGATCGTCGAGGCCGGTGACGTCGGCGACGCGGGTGATGCCGAAGCCGGCCAGCAGCGGCTTGATGTCCTGCCACGTCTGCTCGGGTGGGCGGGTGCGGTGGCTGCCGTCGAAGCAGTGCGTACGCATGCGTTCCCTCTCCGGATCTGTGGCTGACGCGCACGAGGGCCGCCGCCCCGTGCCCCGGGCAGGTGCAGAAGAGCGGCGGCCCGTCGTACGGGAAGGCGGGCCGGATCAGACCGCCGGGACCTCGTAGGTGTGGGTGTCGGGGAAGGCGCTGTCCGGCACGGCCGGGTCGCCGCCCGCGTTCTGCGGCAGCTGGCCTTCCGTGTGGAGTTCGGTGATGAAGTCCGCGGGGTCAACCGCCTGCGCGGTCGAGGACTTCGTGATCTGAGGGGCCATGAGCGTGTTCCTCCTGTACTCGAACGGACTGCTACACCGTGAGGTCGGTGAAGCAGATGGTGAGCAGCACCTCGCGCGAGCTGGTGTCGAGCGGGGTACGCCAGTGAGGGGCCCGACTTCCGTCGAACCCGGCCAGGGTGCGGTAGCCGATCGGGAACGGCTCGCCCCCGTCGGGGTAGGGGGTGCCCGCGAGCCGTTCGACGACCTGGTCGGTGCTGAGGAAGCGCAGGTTCGGCAGCCAGCCCATGGGGCCCAGGTTCGGCGTCAGCCCGCACGAGAACGTGATCTCGCACTTGCCGTCGTCGCGGTGCACATGCATGTAGTCGCCGGGGCTGTAGTACTTCAGCCCCATCCGGATCGCCGTCATCGTGGCGTTTCCGGTCGCCTCGGCCGCCATGTCGGCGAGCCCCTTCGAGCGCGCCAGGGCGTTGACGGCCGGCCCGCCAGGATGGACCCGGCACCGCTGGGGGGAGGTGATAGAACCGTCCCGCATCGCCAGCAGGCCAGGCCGCTGGTTGTGGCGCACCACCGCGTACCGCTCGTACTGCTCGGCCTCCGCGGCGACTTCGTCCCACCGGTCCGTCTCGATGACCTCCGGCGGCACGTCCACCCGCCCGGTCGCCAGCCACTGCTTCCGCAGCATGCCGCCCCCGCTCACAGGTCGAAGAATTCCATCGTGACCAGCAGTCCCTCACTGGTCATCGGACGGCGCCAGTGCGGGACGCCGTACCCGGCGAACGCCCGCACTGCCCCCTCCTCGCCGTACGGGTGCTGGAGCGAGGTGAACTCGCCGCCCTCGGGGAACACCCCGTGATCGGCGACCACCTTGCCCAGCACGTCGACGCTCGCGTTGTACAGGTGCGGCGCCCACCCCATCGCCGGCAGGTCCTCGGTGACCGTGAACGCCACGGTGACCGTCGACTTGATGGAGTCCAGGTGCAGACCCTGGAAGTCTCCCTCCCGGTAGCGGACGACCGCGCCGCCCCGGGGCACCAGCCGAGGAATCCCGGTGTGCTCGCGCACGGCCGACAGCAGCTCTTTGTCGTACGCCAGCGTCTCCAGGGCCGGTCCGGGCTTGATGAACGCGCAGTGCACCGGCGTCGCGAAGGATCCGTCGCGGTGCGCGGCCGTGTGGTCGTGCACGTGCGGGACCGCCTGGTCCAGGCGCTCGGCGGCCTCCGACTTGATCGCGGCGAACCGGTCCGTCGAGAGGACACCGGGGATGATCACGGTTCCGATCCGGGCCCATGCAGCACGCGCCGGACTCTGCTCGCTCTGAGGTTCGGTGTTCTGCACCACGAGGAGACCTCCTTCCGTCCAGGAGCCGGCCCTTTCGGCCTCGGCCCGATCGACACGGCGGACTGGGCACCGCCTGATGTGTAGTCAACGCCGCGGCGTGGTATGTCCCCAGTGCCACACAGGGGTTCAATTCCTGGCCCCCCAGGGCCATTTGCAGGGCCACACTGCGCACCTTCGCTGACCACGTTTGGGAGCGGGCGGATGATGGCATCGGACGGCATAGGGGTTCTTCTGCGCACCCGGCGCGAACAGGCCGGACTGACCCGCGAGGACGCGGCGCTCCTCATGGCGCAGGCGCTCGGCGAGCCCTTCGACGCGGAGAACTTCAAACGATGGGAACGCGAGACTCGCCTCCCAACCCCTCGGTGGCACCGCAGTATTGAGGCAGTACTCGGAATCCCCCTGGAGGAGATCGTCCGGGCGCGGGCCGTCTCGCAGGCATTCCGATTACGCCGCAAGACGGCCAGGATGGATGGAGAGGAGGCGACGGCCATGAAACGACGCGCATTCATCACCGGCACCCTCGCGGTGGCTGGCGTAGGGGCCTTACCCGAGCTCACCGAGGCGCACGAGGGCATCGACACGGCCCTGCAAGGCTCGGATGCTGCCGACATCGCCTACCTGGAATCGGTGTTCGAACGGAACACCGGCGGCTACCACGGCCGCGACCCGCAAGCCGTCCTCTCCGAGATGCACGAAGACCTCCAGGTCTTGCGGAGCGTACTGGAACGGCCCCACACCGCGCGCGACCGCGCCACCGTCGTACGCACCGCCGCCGGCCTCACCGGACTGGTCGCGATCATCCAGCACGACCGGGGCAACCAACAGGACGCACGGCACTGGTTCGCCACAGCGGCCCGCGCCGCCGCCGAGTCCGGCGACCGCCAGATGATGGCCTGGGTCCTCGCCCGCCACGCCATGGTCCCGCTGAACTATGGCGCCCCACGCGCCGCCGCCGAACTCGCCGCCCGCGCCCGCCGCATTGCCGGGAAAACGCCCAGTGCCGCCGCCGCGCTCGCAGCGGCCGTCAGCTCAAGAGCCCTTGCCGCCACCGGCGACAGACGAGGCGCCCTGAACGCCGTCACGCGAGTTCGAGGAACGCTCGAACAACTCGATCGAACCGGGCTGGCCGACACGTGGTTCGGCTACCCGCCCCAGAAGCACAGCGTGCACCTCTCCCAGGCATTCACCCTGCTCGGCGAGACCAAGCAGGCGCACGCCGAGCAAGAAGCGGCGCTCGCACTGACCAGCTCGCCCTCGGTCATGACCCGGGCCCTGCTGGCACTGGACAACGCCCAATGCCTGCTCGCCGACCGCGACCCGCAAGGCGCCGCCGACACGGCCACCGAAGTGTGGAAGCACCTCCCCAAAGGTTTCCGTACCGGGCTCGTCCGCACCCGCGCCGAGACGCTGCGAGGCGGCCTCACCGGGAAGCCACGCGATCAGCTCACCGAAGTACTCAGCGCGTGAAGTAGACCCGCGCCGTAGGCCACCCCGCCGAACCCGACAACCGACTCGCCTAGTGAACGGTCCACGAATCTCCGGTCAGCAGGCGAGGCTCGGTGATTTCATCCAGCACGGCACGGTCGCGGGTGGCCACCGTCGCAACCTCCCGGCCGATCACCTCGTACGACCAGTCCGCCGCGATCACTGACGGCATCAAATGAGACAGGGCGGTTGTGTTGCATCGGCTCTGAGCTGCGGCTACCTCTCGGGCACTTCTGCCGAATCTGGGTGTGAAGTGGGTGTGACCTTGAAGGAGCGAGAAGGGATAGGAAGGGGTGTCATCGGTGCCTAAGAAGTCGTACCGTCGAGCAACAGGGCGGCCGACACCATTCTGACCTGGCCCTTTAGGGACTACAGCACAGGTCAGAGCCTCGTAGTCCGTCCCCGATTTAACCGCAGTCCTAATCTGGGCGAAAGGGCGCGGTAAACCCACGGGCCCGCCAATGGCGGCTACCGCTCGGTTATCGGGCCCGATGCCGGCTGCTGGAATTACTTCCGAACACCTAGGCAGACAACGGATCTTGACCGAGGGTTGCACGATTCCCCGGTTTCATTTCGGACGGGTAAACGGAATTCACGCCTCGGCTCCATTTCAACCTCAGGAGACACATGACGACCGACAACAACGCGTTCACCGGCAGCCGACGCCGGCCGTGGCACGTGCTCCCTTCCTCCGTGCGGGCGGGCATCGAGGAGGTGCTCGGAGGGCGGGTGGTGGGGGCCAGGAGCCAGCCGGGCGGGTTCTCCGACGGGCTCGCGGCGCGGCTGGAACTGGCGGACGGGCGCAGGGCGTTCGCCAAGGCCGTGGACGCGGGGGCGGCGCCGGGTGTGGCGGCGTTTCATCGGCGGGAGGCCGTGGTGAACGGGGCGCTGCCGTACGGGGCTCCCGTACCGAGTTTGCTCGGGTCGTACGACGACCGGGGGTGGGTGGCGCTCGTCTTCGAGGATGTGGCAGGGATGTTGCCCGTACAGCCGTGGCGGGAGGACGAGTTGCGGCGGGTGCTCGACGCATTGACCGGTCTTTCGGAGTCTCTGACCCCTTCACCGGGTCTCAACTGCCCCGACGTGTCTCCCCGGTTGGGCGGTTGGGGGCGGCTGGCGGACAGCCCTCGGTCGCTGGCGAAGTTGGGTGTGGTCGCGGCGGGTGCGGCGCGCGAGTTGGACCGCCACCTCGCTCTTGAGGCGGAGCTGCCGGAGGCGGTCGCCGGGGAGACGCTGACGCACGGCGATCTGTATCCGTTCAACGTCCTCCTTACAAAAGAGCACGTCGTGGTCGTGGACTGGCCGCATGCCTGGACGGGGCCCGCCTACGCGGATCTGGTGATGCTGCTCGGCAGCGTGGCGCTGAGCGGGGTCGACCCGGAGCGGTACGCCGCGCGGCATCCGCTACTGCGGGGTGTCGATCCGGCGGCGGTGGACGTGCTCATCTCGGCGCAGGCGGGGTTTCTGCTGGCGGCGGCGTGCGGGATGGACTCGGCGGATGCGGGGGCGGATCCGAGGCTGGAGCGCCCGATGACGGAGCTGGGGCTCGCGTCGCTGCGGTGGCTGTCGCTACGGGGCGGGCGTTGATCTCCGTAACGGCTTCTTCCCGCAGTGGCGTCGAAGGACCTGATCGCAGCCGAAAGCACCCAGAACTGCACCAGAGCGATGAGCCATCCGGTTACGGCGGAGAACTGGTTCACGGTGAACAGGAACGCCTGCCCGAGCAGCAGGTCCACCAGCACCGAGCCCCGCAGCACCCGCAGTGCGGCAAGGCAGTCACGGCGCCACAGGAGCAGGCCCCGTGTACTCAGCGCAACCGCGGCAGCCGTGCACGGCGGTGTAGGCGACGACGGCGGTGAGCAGGGGACGGCTCCGGGCGACGCGGTCCGTGGACGCGTACAGCGTGCCGCTCGGTGGCGTGCCGGTACCGCGGTCGGTGTGCCAGGCGAGGACGGCCACCGCGCCGCCCCACAGCATGTGTGGGATGTGCAGATGGCTGCTCGCCCCCGTGCCGCCGAGCTTGGGGTAGCCGGCGCACTACCCGGCCGGTAGGGACGGATTCGTCGTTACGGTCTTCGGCCGCGGCCCTGCGGGAACTGCCCCAGACTCACCGCTCGGTGGATGACCAGTGCCAGCTCCCGGGTGTCCTCGGTGAACGTGTCGACGCGTATCTTGTCGCCGCCGCGCAGATGGATGCCGAAGGTGAAGCCCATGCCTCGCGCCTCGGCCAGCAGCCGTCCGTCGTCGCCGTTGGCGCTCACCTGCTCGATGTCTGTCCAGGGGATCAGCGTGGCGGTGCCGGCGATCCGGTGAGTCAGACCTCGCTCGTGGACGTCGAAGCTCTGGTCCCGGGTGCGAAGTGCTTGTATCAGTCGCCAGATCCCCAGGCTCAGGCCCACCAGGCCAACTCCGAGCAGCAGACCCGCCAGTTGGGGGGCGCCGTCGGTGGTGCCGATGGAGGCGACGGCGACGGGTATTCCGAAGGCCGTACCCACGGCGCCCGTGACCAGCAGGGCGCCGGCCTGGCGCAGGCGTCTGCCGCCGTCGGTACGGTGTTCGCGGACGAATCCGCCCAGTTGCCGGGCTGCTTCCGTGCGCCGCATCAGGTCCCCTCCCGAGTGGTGAACGCCTCAAAGACTGCCCGCCAGCAGCCCGATGACTTTACCCGGACCAACACCCCCGGCGGGCCGGATCATGGACGCACCGTCCGGTCCGTGAGATACGTGTGCACGGAATCGAATGCCCGCGCTAGTCTCCCCGACATGTCCGCACCCGCCCGCCTCCTCTGTCTCGCGTGCTTCGCGAACTCGGTGTGGTGCGTCGACGACAACCTCTGTTGTTCCTGAGTCGAGCCCCCGCGCCCCGCCACCGCCGACCACCCGACTTCGGAGAACAGTCGTGACCACCACCGCTCCCCCGCGCCGGACCAGCCCCGCCGCGCTGCTCGTTCCCTCCCCGACGTCCTCGCCCGCCCCGGAAGCCGAGCCCGCGCCTCCCGTGCGGCGCGTGCCGCTCGTCATATCCGGGGTGCTGGCCGTCGCACTGACCGCGTACGTGTGGTCGACGCACGGCGCCAAGGCCGGTTCGCTGCTGCTGCTCGGGCTGGGGCTCGGGCTCGCGCTCTTCCACTCGCGCTTCGGATTCACCTCCGCCTGGCGGCAGTTGGTGGCCGTCGGCAACGGGCAGGGGCTGCGCGCCCATGCCCTGCTCCTCGGCACCACCGCCACGCTCTTCGCGCTGATCATCGGCAGCGGGACGGGGCTGTTCGGCTCCGTGCCCGCTCCGTCGGCGGGCCCGCTGGGCGTCGGGTTGCTCGTCGGGGCGTTCGTCTTCGCCGTCGGGATGCAGCTCGGTGGCGCGTGCGCGTCAGGCACGCTGTTCGCCGTGGGGTCGGGGCAGTCGTCCATCGTGCTGACGCTCGGCGGCTTCATCATCGGATCGACCGTCGCCGCCTGGCAGTTCGACCTCTGGAAGGACCTGCCCGCGCTCGACCCGGTCCTTCTGTCCGACCACGTCGGCTGGTTCGGTTCGTGGGCGGTGACCATCGCCGTGCTGGGCCTCATCGTGCTGGTCAGCCGCCGCGTACAGGCCCACCGCAACCCGCCGCCGATCAGCACCCCGCCCAGCGCCAAGGGCGCGGCGCGCGTGCTGCGGGGGTCATGGCCGCTGGTCGCCGGCGCGCTGGCGCTGGCCGTGCTGGGCGCGGGGGTGCTGCTGGTGTCCGGCGGTCCCTGGGGTGTCACGAGTGCGTTCAGCCTGTGGGGATCGCGGGTCGTCGACGCGCTCGGCGGGAACCCCGCCAACTGGTCGTTCTGGCGGCAGCCGGGCAACGCCGAGATGTTCGCCGGGCCCGTACTGAAGGACAAGAACAGCCTCACCGACATCGGCATCATGATCGGCGCGGCGGTCGCCGCCTCGCTCGGCGGGACCTGGGCGCTGCACCGGGGCATTCCCGGCCGCACCGCCGTGGCCGCGGTGCTCGGCGGCGTACTGATGGGGATCGGCGCGCGGCTGGCGGGCGGCTGCAACATCGGCGCGTACCTCGCGGGCATCGCGTCGGGCAGCCTCCACGGCTGGATCTGGGGCGCGACCGCGCTGCTCGGCACCTGGGCCGGGATACGGCTGCGCCCGCTGTTCGCGCTGGGCAACCCCAAGCCGGGGGACGGGATCTGCTGACAGCAGGGGCAGCACACGCCGTTCAGGAGGGGAACGGGTCGGCGTAGGGGGCGTCTTGGCACGGTGCGCGGGTCGACGGCCGGCGAAAAGCCCGCCGGGATCCCGAATCTCGCTTGTGTGCCTGGCGGCAACTACGCCCAGTCAAACCAGCGCGGGGACGAGTCGTCCCGCCGGATCCGATGCCGCTACGCCTCTTGGACCGGATGGCAGGGAGGCTCAGCATTGACCCATCCATGCGGATTTGGAACGACTGTGGTGAGTGACCATCGAACAGGAGGTGAAGCTCAGCAAACGAGAGCACACCTCACGCCCACCCAACAAACGGTCAACCACGCGCTCTCGGCAGGGCGGGCGCCAGTGGAAGGGGCATTGTCCGTCCGGGGGGCCTGGGCCAACTTCCGCAGATCGCTGTGCAGCCCAAATCGAATGACGTCAGTAGCCGCAACCGTCCTCACCCTGGAGCGGCAACGCCGACGAGAGCACCAGCCTGCGGTCGATACCGAACTCGCCCGCCACGCGCAACGTCTTCGCCCCGGACGGCGTGCACGATCTTGCGGATTCGACCGCGCGTCGCGCGGCAGCAGCGGCCGAATCGGCTTCTCCCGGAGTAACCGCTATTTCCTCTTCTTGCTACTGCTTGTACTTCCATACCCCGCATTGCTCCGATGGTTTTTTGTGCCGCTTCTACTTTCACGCCTCTCATCGGTCCGATGCTCACCCGTCCCGAAGTTGGCGTAATACGCCTGACCCGTCGACCCCGAAACAGCGGTATACCCCTCACCCGCATACACCTCACCCGAATACCCCTCACCCTCATACTGCTCACTCGCATACTCCTCACCCGCATGCGCCTCACCCGCATGCGCCTCATCAGTCACCGTCAAGTCGGCAAAATCTCCCTCCAAGGGAGATATCCGTTCGGTGTCATGATGATTCAGGGCTGTCCTCTCCTGTGAAAACGCGACGTTTGCAAACTGGACGCCCGAAGCAGCGTAATACGCCTGACCCCTCGACCCCGAATCAGCGTAATACGCCTGACCCGTCGACCCCGAAGGGGCAGAATACGCCCGCCCCGTCGACCCCGAAGCAGCGTAATACGCCTGATCCGTCGACTCCGAAGCACCGGAAACACTTTTACTCCGCGGTACATAGCTATCACCAAGAGCTTGCATGAACTCCAATCTGCCGCCCAGAGACGCACTCAGAACCCGCTGGTACTCTTCATTCTTGTAGATCTTGTGGATACCCTTCTTCTCTTTAATGGACAACCTCCTCAGGTGCCAGTGATCTCCATGGGCCAATCTATCCCTTTCGTTCTTTTTGATTTCTACCAAAACATCTACGTTACTCGGGACAATCGCATCCCTGCGCGGCAGCAGGATGGCAACATTTTTATCGCCGACGGCAGCCACGAACTCGTCGATCGACGCCTTCCTATTCTCTTTCTCGTACCAAATTTGCTGGCGTTCCGGAAAACCAGTGGCCGGAGAGGGAAGTTGATCGAAAGAAGCCCGGGAGTGAACGTGAAAAGTTTGGCCGGCCACTAGAGTCCACCTTTCCGGTGGCTTGCTTGGGTCATCGATGTTCTCAATTTGGATATGCAGTTCCTCAACCAGCCCCTGTCTGATCATTCCCGCCAAAGTGGGTACCTCATGATTTGCCATTACACTTCCATTGGTCTTCCCTTCAAGCACAAACGCTTCCACACTCGACAGCGCGCCTCTCACAAACCCAGTGGACATACCCGTCCAGAGATTGCCCATCACCAGAGCATCAGACCACTTACTGTAGCCACTAGGCTTTTTATTAAAGGCCTTACCGGCCCCGGTTCTCTCCAGAATAACCAGGTCTCTCCTCTCAGCTTCTTCCCCCGCCCACTCGGTGTCCGTCTTACTCCACAGAGCCTTACGGTGCCTGGCCTTGTCAGCAGCCTTGTCCAGGGCCCTTTGATAGGAGGAATTTGGGCGGTTACTATAATATTTCGCATTTTCCCTGAGCCACTTCGCTGGAATGTCCAGCATTCGCATAGCGTTGAATTCATCAATAAGCTCGTCGGCTGCCCATTTACTCGTCGCCTCGTCAGCAGAAATCCCCTTATTTAGGTCACGCCCGGTCTTCTCCAACACCTCGAAATAAGTTTCGAGCGCGCCCATGAGGCGCTTATTACTCCCCATGTTGTATTCTTTTTCGAAGGTGCGTATCGTCGCAGCACGGTCTCTAATGAAATCATTTTCATCGAAAGGCTCTTTTGGCATTTCTCCTCCTTCTGATCGCACTTCATGCGATCATTGCCTGCCGGTCCGCATCCGATACCAGTCGCGCTCTCGGCGTGAATCACTCTGCGAGGAAGCCGCTTCCGCAGGCGACTTCGCAGACATCAACGGACTCGGCGACGGATCGGTTCACCACCGGATCCAGAACATGCCGATGAAGCCGGCTGTGCCGGGCCGGCAGCGTCTGACCTGGCCCGCCGCCGACGGGCGCGAGGCGCGTGAACTCCGCGCGGCGACGGGCGAGTTCGACCCCGCGAGATTCGTGTCCGCCGACTTCGCGGCGTCGGCGGGCGTCTGCGACATCGGCGCCTACCTCGCGCCCGCTGTTCGCGCTGGGCAACCCCAAGCCCGGGGACGGGATCTGCTGAGCCGGCCGGGCCCCGCGCCGTAGGCTGAGACCGTGGTCATCGAACAGAACGTGAACCTGAGCGACGGGCGCACCCTGCGGACGTACGACAGCGGTGGGGGTGCCGACGGGCACGTGCCGACCCTCGTCTGGCATCACGGCTCGCCGCAGACCGGCGCCCCGCTGGAGCCGCTGCTCACCGCCGCCGCGGCGCGCGGTATCCGGCTGGTGTCGTACGGCCGCCCCAGCTACGGGGGTTCGAGCCCGCAGCCGGGGCGGAACGTGGCAGCGGCGGCGGACGACGTGGCTGGGATCGCGGACGCGCTCGGCCTGGGGCCGTTCGCGGTGATGGGGGCGTCCGGGGGCGGGCCGCACGCGCTGGCGTGCGCCGCGCTGCTGCCGGACCGGGTGACGGGAGCCGTCTGCTTCGCAGGGCTGGCGCCGTACACGGACGACTTCGACTGGTACGAGGGCATGGTGTCGCCCGGCGGTCTGCGGGCCGCCGCCGACGGGCGCGAGGCGCGTGAACTGTACGCGGCGACCGAGGAGTTCGACCCGGCGAGCTTCACCTCGGCCGACATCGCCGCGCTGGAGGGCGAGTGGGCGTCGCTGGGCGCCGACGCGGTGAAGGCGGGGCAGGCCGGGGCGGACGGGCTGATCGACGACGACGTGGCCTTCGCGACCGCGTGGGGCTTCGACCTGGGGGAGGTGGCCGCGCCCGTACTGCTTGTGCAGGGCGGCCTCGACCGGGTCGTCCCGTCCGCGCACGCCGGGTGGATGCTCGCCGGGCTGCCCCGGGCGGAGATGTGGGTACGGCCCGAGGACGGGCACGTCTCGGTCCTCGACGCGTGTCCGGCGGCGATGGACTGGCTGATGGCGCTGGGTACGTCGCTTACATAGCCTTGCGGTTATATAACTGGGTGGGTATGGTCGGGGTATGCCCATACCGTTCGACGTGCTCGCGGAGCCGAGCAGGCGCAAGATCCTCGATCTGCTCCTGGAGCGCCCGCATCTGGTCGGTGAGCTGACCGACCGGCTCGGCCTGAGTCAGCCCGGGACGTCCAAGCATCTGCGGGTACTGAGGGACGCGGGGCTGGTGCGGGTCCGGCAGGAGGCCCAGCGCCGGTGGTACGAACTGACGCCGGAACCGCTAGCGGAACTCGACGCCTGGCTCGCGCACTACCGGCATCTGTGGACCGGGAGTCTCGACGCGCTCGAACGGCATCTCGACGCGATGGAGGACGATTCCTCATGACCCCGCACAACGACGGTCCGGACCGTCCGGATGGCCTCGATGGCTTCTCCTCCCTCTCGCGCGCGGGCGACGGGCGGACCGCGCTGCGCATGGAGCGGCGGCTCGCGCATCCGCCGCAGCGGGTCTGGGACGCGATCACACGGCCCGAGCACCTCGCGCGGTGGTTTCCCTCCGAGGTGAGCGTCGATCCGCGGCCGGGCGGCGAGATCGGCTTCCACTTCCCCGGCGACTCCGGCCCCGGCATGACAGGGAAGGTCACCGACGCCGACGAGCCGCGCCTCTTCGCCTTCACCTGGGGCGAGGACCATCTGAGCTGGGAGATCATCCCTGACGGGGACGGATCGCGGCTTCTCCTCGTCCACACCTTCGGCGACCGGTTCGGGGCGGCGAGCTTCGCGTCCGGCTGGCAGATCTGTATCGCGGCGCTGGGGCAGGTGCTGGACGGCCGCCCCGTCGACGTCGAGCAGGACGCGCGCGGGGCGCTGCACGAGGCGTATCTGGCCCGGTTCGACGAGCTGACCCGGGGCCGGGCCGAGGAGACCGCGGACGGCGGGCGACAGGTCCGCTTCGTGCGCCAGCTCGTACGGCCCGCCGAGGCGGTCTGGGCCCAACTGACGGGCGGAGCCGAGCCGTTGACGGGGTCGCCCGTGCCTCCGGGCTTCACCGCGGACAAGGTCCCGGCAGGCCCGGTCACGGCCGTACACGCACCGGAACTCCTCGCGTACGCCTGGAGTCCCGAGGGCGAGGTCCGCTGGGAGCTGCGCCCGGGGACGGGCCACGGTCCCCGGCTGGTACTCACGCAGACCGGACCGCACGGCTTCGCCACGGACGCGGCGCTGGCGGCGTGGCGGGTACGCGTGGAGGAACTGGCGGCGGAACTGATGAAGACACCGCAGACCGGGGCCGGGGGCGGGGCCCGCGCCTAGGGTCTGTCGTTTGGATCAGGCAGGATCAGGGAGCGCCCGCCGCGGCAGCGGCTGATGTCACTGCGGTGTTCCGGGCCCGCGAAGACCCGCCGGACAGAACCTAGGGCGGGCCCGCAAGGGAGCCTCGTCCGCACGCAGGGGCCGGACGGTCGTCGTCCAGGTACGCGTCGCCCTCGTCTGAACCGGCATCCGGGCGGGCGCGGCAAGGGCCGACGGGCGGGGTCCGCGCAGGAGTTCTTGTGTGGTGCCCGGCTGTCGGCTCGCGGCGGGTACCTTGAGACCGTGATTGTCCAGGCACGGAAGTCGCGCGGTGGCCGCGTGGAGCCGGCGTCGGCGAACTCACCGGTGCGGCGGACGGGTTGGGGAGTTCGGCAGCGTGCCGCGGGGGTGCTGTCGGCGCTGCTCCTCGGCGTCGTCACGCTGGTATCTCCCGCACCGGCCGCAGCGGTGGGCGCCACGAGCGCCGGCGCCGCCGCGGCAACTCCCGTCCAGCGGACACTCCCCCAGCAGGCCGACCGGCCGACGCGCTCCGAGCGGTCCCGCGACTTCCGGCGGGACTCCCCCCGCGCCGCCCACAGTTACGCGGGCGCGCCGACCCGGGCCGCCTCCACCGGTCTCCGGACACCCGAGCACACCCGGCAGCAGCACGCGCCGCAGCCCGACACGGGCGTCCTGCCGTTCACCACGGGACTTCCCCTCCCCCGCGCCGTCGTGGACCGCGGCGTACGGCCCGGTGTCACCGCACCGGCGGCCCAGCCCTCCGGACTGCCCGACGTCCGCGGGCCTCCCTCCGGGAGCAGTCATCCGCACTGTCCCCTTTCCGCGCCGACGCACCGCCCCCGGTAGAGCCGGGCGGGCCTGAAGCCAGGCCCGTCTCCCTCGCGGGGGTGGCGCGTTCCGGCACCCTCCCGGAGGAATCCCATGACTCGCGCCACCACGGTGCGGGCAGTTCTGGCTGTGGCCGTCCTGCTCGTATCGCTCTTCGTCACACTCACCATGAGCCCCAGACTGGGGCTCGATCTGCAAGGCGGCACCCGGCTCGTTCTCCAGGCCCGCGACTCCGCGACCGCGACCGCCGACCGGGAGAGCACCGACCGTACGGTCGAGGTCCTTCGTCAGCGGATCGACGCGCTGGGGGTCGCGGAGCCGACCGTCACACGTTCCGGCGAGGACCGCGTCCTCGTCGAACTCCCCGACGTCACCGATCCGCGGAAGGCCGCCGAGGTGCTGGGCCGGACCGCCCAGCTGTCTTTCCATCCCGTCAACGGCGTCGCCGGCGACGAGCCTCCCGAAAGGACTGAAAAGCCCGAAAAGACCGATACACCCGGAGAGCTGGTCCTCCCCGACGAGAACGGCAGCCGGCTCAGGCTCGGCGCGTCGGATCTGTCGGGCGCGGGAGTGAAGGACGCCCGCGCGGAGTTCGACGGCCAGCGGGGAGCCGGCTGGTTCGTCTCCCTCGACTTCCGTGACGAGGCGTCCCGCGCGTGGACACGGCTGACGGGGGAAGCCGCCTGCCATCCGCCGCAGGACGAGCGGCGCCGGGTCGCGATCGTGCTGGACGACAAGGTGATCTCCGCGCCGCAGGTGAGCCCCTCCGTGGCCTGCGGTGCCGGACTTCCGTCGGGTACGACCCAGATCAGCGGCTCCTTCTCCGCCGATGAGGCCAGGAACCTGGCGCTGCTGATCAAGGGCGGGGCCCTGCCGGTGCCGGTCGACGTCGTCGAACAGCGCACCGTGGGCCCGACGCTGGGCGCCGAGGCGATCGGCGCCAGCGCGCGGGCCGCGGTGATCGGCGCGAGCCTCACCGCCCTGTTCATCACCTTCGTGTACCGCCTCTTCGGCGGCCTCGCCTCGCTGGCCCTGGCCGGGTACGCGCTGATCTCGTACGCCGCCCTGGTCGCGCTCGGCGTCACGCTGACGCTCCCAGGCCTGGCCGGATTCGTGCTCGCCATCGGGATGGCGGTCGACGCGAACGTGCTGGCCTTCGAACGGGCGCGGGAGGAGTACGCGGGCCGCTCCGGCGGTGCTCCACGGTCCGGCCGCACCCTGCGGTCCGCGACGGCCGCCGGATTCCGTAACGCCCGCACCGCGGTTGTCGACTCGAACGTGACGACTCTGCTCGCCGCCGGCCTTCTCTTCGCCCTCGGATCGGGTCCTGTGAAGGGGTTCGGCGTCACCCTGGGGATCGGCGTGCTCGTGTCGATGTTCTCCGCCCTCGTCATCGCGCGGGCACTGACCGATGTGGCGGCACGCTCCCGCTTCGTCGCCGATTTCCCCGGCGTCAACGGAATCGGCCTGCCGGGCCGCGTACGTACGTATCTGACCCGCCGCGCCCCTGATCTGTTCCGCAGGTCGCGGCGGTGGCTGGTCGTCTCGGCCGCGGTGATGGCCGTCGCGGTGCTGGGTGTCGCCCTGCGCGGGGTGAACCTCGGCGTGGAGTTCACCGGCGGGCGGCTCATGGAGTACGCGACGACCCGGCCCGTCGATGTCGACACGGCTCGCACGGCCCTGGCCGACGCGGGCTTCGCCGATGCCGAGGTCACCACGGCGGGCCGGCAGGAGCTCTCGGTGCGCACCGGGGACACGAGCGAGCGGGCCGAGGCGGCCATCCGCGGCGCCCTGAGCGAGGAGGGCGGACCGACGACGAAGGTACGGGACGACCTGATCGGCCCCAGCCTCGGCGATGAGCTGAGGCGCCACGCGCTGATCGCGCTGGGGATCGCCGTCGGGGTCCAACTCCTGTATCTGGCCGTGCGGTTCAGATGGTCGTTCGCGGTGGCGTCGGTGGCCGCGCTGGTGCACGACGTGGTGATCCTGATCGGGGTCTTCGCGTGGCTGGGCCGTCCCGTCGACGGGATCTTCCTCGCCGCGCTGCTCACCGTCATCGGTTACTCGGTGAACGACTCCGTGGTGGTCTTCGACCGGGTCCGTGAGCTGTGGGCGAGGGCGCCCCGCGCTTCCCTGGTGCCGACCGCGCGAACCGCTGTACTACAGATGGTGCCCAGAACCGTGAACACCGGCATGGGCGCGCTGTTCATCCTCACGGCGCTGGCGGTACTCGGCGGGGACTCGCTCAGGGACTTCGCGCTGGCCCTGCTCATCGGTATCTGCGTGGGCACGTACTCGTCCGTGTTCACCGCCGTGCCGGTCGCGCTGGCGATGGAGACGTCCCGCAAGGGGGGTCCGGGGGCGCCGCGGGGGCGGCGTGGCGCGGGCCGTTCACGGACGGTGCCGCGTCGCGGACGCCCGGCGGACAACGGGGCGCGGGTGTGAGCGCGTGAAGGCCGCCGGCCGGGCCGCTGGTGCGGTCCGGCCGGCGGTCGGTGAGGTGACGGACGCCGCAGGGTCTAGTAGGGACCGTTGACGTTGTCGATGGAGCCGTAGCGGTCGGCCGCGTAGTTGCAGGCCGCGGTGATGTTGGCGACCGGGTCGTAGCTGTCGGTCGACGTGCCGGGCACGTGGTACGCCTCGAACGTCGGGGCGATGACCTGGAGCAGGCCCTTCGACGGGGTGCCGGCCGCGGCGTTGGAGTCCCAGTTGTTGATGGCGCGGGGGTTACCACCGGACTCGCGCATGATGTTGCGGTGGATGCCGTCGTACGAGCCGGGTATGCCGTTCTGCGCCATGACGTCCAGCGCCTCCCGGATCCAGCCGTCGAGGTTGTTGGTGTAGGTCTTGGCGGCGGTCTCGACGGCCTCGGTGGCCTCGCTCTCCGACGCGGTCCCGGTCGGCGCGGCCCCCTCGGACTTGGCCTTCCCGGCGAGCTTCAGCTTCAGGCCGGGGTGGATGAGCGAGGGGTTGTCGCCGACGGCGGCGCGGTTGGTCTTGTAGATCGCCTGCCAGCCACCGCTCACGGAGCGGGCCTTGGCGATCTTGGCCAGCGACTCGCCCTTGATGACGGTGTGGGTCACCTTCTGGACGGCGGTCGAAGCGGCCGGGGCCGTCTTGACGTGCTGCGGGGCGGGGGCCGCGCCCGCCGTGGTAGCGGTCACCAGGGGAAGGGCGAGTGCTGCGCCGCCCGTGCCGACCGCGATGAGGCGGCGGGCGAGCGGGCTGGTGCGGGAACGGCGGTGCTTACCCTCTGCGGGCATGACGAAATCCTCTCCGTCGCCTGCGAGGTGAGCTGTCGGGTTCGAGCGGGAGATGCCCGGCCGCGATAGTGCGCGACTTCACCCCGAGCCGGTCCGGTGCAACGGATCGGCGACTTACCTGGGTCCCCCGCTCCTGCCGTCCATGAGTTGTTGGGTGCGGTTTCCGGACAGCGGCAGGATTCGGCGTTCCGCCCGGAATGACGAGAACGTAAGCGAGAAGGTCCGGGCGAAACAAGTCCTGAATTCACAGGGCCATGCCATTCACGGATCCGGCGCCGGTCAATTCGAATTCGGGCGAGGCGATTCGGGCCTCAACTTTCTTTTGCGGCACGGGAGGTGGGGCGGGGCGGCGAGAAGCGCGGTCCTTCAAACCTGTGACACACATCACGAGCTTTCGGTGCAACCACTCGCACCCAACACCACCCAAAAAGGGACAAGTTAGGCTTGAAATACCCATAACGACCGCACCGCAAAATGGACAAATGTGCGCTTTCCAATAGGGCGGGGTGGGGTGGTTTCCCGGCCCCGCTCCGCCCTTGTACGCGGGCTGGTCGACCGCCCAGGAGCTGGGCAGCAGAGCACCGAGCGCGCAAGGTGCGGAACCTTCGGAACGTGCCGAACAAGCGCCTACACTCCGGGAGTTGCTTTCACGAGGCCCCCGTGTCAGGGAATGGTCAGGTCCCGCCAGAATTCGGATTCCACGGAAACGGAGAGGATGGAGAATCGGTTGCCGGCGAGCCGTGTTCATCCCGTGGGGAGGACATCGGCCGCCTCGGACCGGTGCGCCCACTCCTTGGCTACGAGGACCGTCTTCCGATCCGCCTGGACTGCTTCGGTAAGATACGTACTACGCGGTTTGTTTTTCAATACCTGTCGTCACAGCCCGACTACGAATCTATGCAAGGCAGGAGGGAGCCCGATGGCGCAGCAAGACCGTGCAATCCGGACCCGCCGGTCGATCCTCGAAGCGGCGGCGGCCGTCTTCGACGAGCGCGGCTACAACTCGGCCACCGTCGGCGAGATCCTCACGCGGGCGGGGGTGACCAAGGGCGCCCTGTACTTCCACTTCACCTCGAAGGAAGACCTCGCGCTCGGGGTCCTCGACGCCCAACTGGCGATCGGACCGTTCCCCGAGCAGAGCAGCAAACTACAGCTGCTCGTGGACCAGGGCATGGTCCTCGCACACCGGCTGCGCCACGACCCGCTGGTCAGAGCCAGTACGGGCCTGGCGCTCGACCAGAGCGCACTCGGCATCAACCGCGGCACACCGTTCGAGTCGTGGGTGGCGCAGAACGAGGACATGCTGCGCCAGGCGAAGGAGCAGGGCGAACTCCTGCCCCATGTGAACCTCAGGGAGACCGCCGAGCTGTTCACCGGCGCCTTCGCCGGCGTGCAGACGATGTCCCATGTCCTGTGCGACCGCGCGGATCTCGACCACCGGATCTCGGTGCTTCTCAACCATGTGCTGCCGAGCATCGCCGTGCCCGCGGTGCTGGCGAAGCTGGACATGGCGCCGGACCGGGGTGAGCGGATTTACGCGGAGATCGAAGCCCTCCAGGACAAATAAAACCGACCAATCTGTTTTATGAGTCGCTCGTTCTGTCCCAAAAAGACTCGACGCCTTCCGCGGGCTCCTTACTCAGGAGCGGTACGGAAGGCGTCGAACGGGCCGGTCTCGCCGGTCAGTTGGCGGTCCGCCGCGTGCCGGGGCCGCCGTTGATGACAAAGGCCGATCCCGGCTCCACGAGGACATCACCCTCGGCCGAGTTCGTGATGGTCACTCCCGTCAGCGTCGCGCTGCCGCGGGCACCGCCCATCGCCAGGATTCCGGAGCCGTTGTTGGACTTGTCGATGGTCACGTCGCTGATCTCGACGTCCGGTACGTTGCCGCCACCGTTCTTGAACTGAATGCCGTCATACGTGGAGTCGGAGATCTCGGTGTCCCTGATCTTCACGCCGGTGATATCCCGGCTCGCCGGGAAGATGGTGATCGCGCCGAATTCCTGGTCCTCGTTCCAGAAAGCGCCACCCGTGCGGTGGAGGGCGTTTCCGGTGAGCAGGGTCTCGCCCGAGAACGGCAGCGGGTCGTGGTCGGTCGCCAGCATGATGCCGGGATAGTTGGCCGTGTCGGCGATCAGGTTGTTCTGCACCTTGTTGCCGTAACCGCCGTATATCGCGACGCCGTTGGCCCGCCACGGCAGCTGGATGGTGTTGTCGGTGAACGAGTTGTCGTGCGCGATGTCCACGGCCGGGTCCTTGACGTACCGGTTGGCCCAGACGGCGAGCGAATCGTCGCCCGTGGTGCGGAAGGACGAGTTGTCCACCGACGAATTGCGGGTGCCGTTGGTGAAGTTGATGCCGTCGGCGTACGTGTTCCGGATCCGCATGCCACTGAACTGAAGGCCGTCGGCGGGACCCCAGAGCGCCGGGATGTTGTCGTAGTCGCGGCCGACCCAGACACCGACGTTGGCGTGCTCGATCCAGACGTTCGAGATCTTGGTGTTCTGCCCGAAGCGGCCGTTCAGGCCCACGCCGCCCTCGGCTCCCCCGCCGCCGCGGATCCGGCCGGAGCCGAAGATCGCGATGTCGGAGATCTGGGTGTTGTCGTCGATGTCGAAGCCGAAGTTGCCCTCGTGCGGGTGGTTGATCCCGCCCGCGTTCTGCGGCTCGGTGAGCGTGTAGAGCTGTGAGTGCCACATACCGGCGCCGCGGACGGTGACGTCGCTGATCCCGATCTGGTTGTACTGGCCCTGGTTCTGCGGGTCGTCGGTCAGGATCTTCTGTTCCTGGCGCCACTGGCCCGCCGGGATCCAGACACAGTCGATGTCGCCGTTCTGGTCGGCGGTCACCGCGTCCTGGAGGGCCTTGGTGTCGTCGTTGCCGTCGTCCGGGACCGCCCCGTACTCGGTGATCGAGGTGCACTCGGCCGGCTTGGCCGCCGGCGGCGCCACCTGCTCCAGGTCGATCAGATCGACGATGTAGAACGGCGCGGAGTCGTCCGCGTCGCGCTGCAGCCTGAACTTCGTGCCCGCCGGATAGCTCTTCCCCAGCAGCGCGTGCGACTCGTCGAAGAGCCTGCGGGCGTCCGCCTGGGGTGTGTTGGTCAGCGACTCGGGGTCGTCGGTGTTGCCGTACAGCCAGCTGTGCTTGGAGGAGAGGTCCAGCTTCTGCACGAAGGCACCGTCGGCGTACAGGCTGAGGGTGGCGTCGATGCCACCGCCGCCCGGCGCGTCGGGTATGGAGTTGCGTACGACGATCGAGTTGGCGTCGTTGGTGGAGGTGAACTCCACGAACTGCCCGGGGTTGTCCAGGCGCACCGATTTACGGCCGGACGACTCGCTGCCGAAGTTGGTGTGCCCGAAGGTGCGTTGGGGGTCCGCCTCCAGCAACGTGCCCTCGTAGTCGGCGGCTTCGGCCTCGTACTCGACGTACGGGAGGGTCGCCCCGCGCTCGGCCACCGGCGCGGGCGCCTGGGCCTGGGTCTGGGCCTGGGCTTGTGCCTGTGCCTGCGCCTGCGCGGGGGCTGAGGCTGAGGCGGCGGGCAGGAGTCCGACGACGAGCAAGCCAGTCATGGACATGCCAGTGATCAGTCGTCGTCTCAGGTGCTTCGACTTCATGATGTCCTCTGTTTCCGTGGGGTCGACAGAGTGAGAAATGCCGGTCCGGGGTGGGGGTAGACGGCATATTGCAAGAGAACCGCAAATAATTGAGCTGGGCAGTTCAGGTCCTGCGATCAGGCAGTGAGAGTTTTCAAGCATGTCACGGGTTTGTCAACAGTCCGCGTCGGACGCGGACTTGGCGCGGGGCCCCGCCGGACGCGGGACCGGCGTACGCGCGAAGACCCCGCACCCCGCGCCGTCAGGGGCGATGATGGAGGTATGGCGAATCCGACAATCCTGACCGTCGACGACGATCCGGCCGTCTCACGAGCCGTCGCCCGCGACATCCGGCGGCATTACGGCGAGAGCTACCGCGTGGTACGCGCCGTGTCGGGCGAGGAGGCCCTGGAGGCACTGCGGGAGATCAAACTGCGTGGGGACCAGCTCGCGGTCATGCTGGCCGACTACCGGATGCCCCATATGAACGGCCTGGAGTTCCTGGAGGCCGCGATGGACCTCTTCCCGCTGGCCCGCCGGGTGCTGCTCACCGCGTACGCGGACACCGAGGCCGCGATCGACGCCATCAACGTCGTGGACCTCGACCACTATCTGCTCAAGCCGTGGAGCCCGCCGGAGCAGAACCTCTACCCCGTGATCGACTCGCTTTTGGAACTGTGGCTCGCCACCCCGGACCCGGTCGCCACCGAGACCCGTGTGGTCGGCCACCGGTGGTCGGCGCCGTCCTTCGCCGTGCGCGACTTCCTGGCCCGCAATCTGGTGCCTTTCCGGTGGCTGCTCTCCGACGAGCCGGAGGGCACCCAGCTGCTGAGCGCCGCCGGGCTCAGCGGGGCGGACGTGCCGATGGTGGTCACCTCCGAAGGCAAGACGCTGGTGAACCCCTCCGAGCGGGAACTCGCCGCGCACGTCGGGCTGAGCACCGTACCGGCCTCCGACTTCTACGACCTGGTCGTCGTCGGTGGCGGCCCCGCCGGGCTCGGCGCGGCCGTCTACGGCGCGTCCGAAGGGCTCCGTACGCTGCTGGTGGAGCAGCAGGCCACGGGCGGGCAGGCCGGCCAGAGCAGCAGGATCGAGAACTATCTGGGCTTCCCCGACGGCGTTTCCGGGCAGCAGCTCACGGAGCGGGCCCGGCGGCAGGCGCTCAAGTTCGGGGCGGAGATCCTCAGCACCCAGCGGGCCGTCTCGCTGGCCGCGGCGGGCTCCGGCCGGGTGCTGCGGCTGGGCGAGTCGAACTCCGTCACCGCACACACCGTGGTCCTCGCCACCGGTGTCTCCTACCGGCGGCTGGGCGCGGACGGTGTGGAGGAGCTGACCGGCACGGGGGTCTTCTACGGGTCGACCGTCACCGAGGCGATCAACTGCTCCGACCAGGACGTCTACATCGTCGGCGGCGCCAACTCGGCGGGCCAGGCGGCCGTCTACTTCTCCCGCTACGCGCGCCGCGTCCACATGCTGATCCGTCAGGGCGATCTGACGCGTTCCATGTCGAGCTATCTGATCGACCAGATCCATGACATCCCCGCCATCGAGGTCCACCCGTGGACCGAGGTGACCTGCGCGGAGGGCGAGGGCCATCTGCAGAGCCTGACCCTGCGCGACAGCCGCTCCGGGGAGAGCTGGGACGTGCCCACGTCGTGGCTGTTCGTCTTCATCGGCGCCGAGCCCCGTACGGACTGGCTGGACGGCTGTGTCACGCGCGACGAGCGCGGATTCGTCCTGACCGGGACGGACCTCATGACGAGTGGGCAGCGCCCACCGGGCTGGCGGCTGCCACGCGACCCGTACCACCTGGAGACGAGCGTCCCGGGCGTCTTCGCCGCCGGCGACGTGCGCGCGGCCTCGGTCAAGCGCGTCGCCTCGGCCGTCGGCGAAGGCGCCATGGCCGTCTCCCTGGTGCACCGATATCTGGAGGCACAGTGACCACACCCCCGGAGGGCCGGCTGACACCGGACCAGCTGCGCACCCTCTTCCTGTTCGAGGCGCTCAGCCTCGAACAGCTCGACTGGCTGGCCGACCGCGGCCGGGTCGAGCGGTTCGACGCCGGTGAGGTGGTCTACCGGGAGGGCGAGCAGGCCATCTGCTTCTACGTCCTGCTCGGCGGGGCCCTCTCGCTCCACCGCGTCCTGCACGGCGACGACGTCGAGGTCAACAGGACAGACCAGCGGGGCGTCTACAGCGGCGCCACGCGCTCGTATCTGGGCGAGCGGGTCGAGCAGACCTATCAGCACACCATGCGGGCCGTCAGCGACGCCGAGTTCTTCGTCCTGCCCGCCGAGGAGTTCGCGTGGGCGATCCGCACCTGGTTCCCGATGGCGCTGCATCTGCTGGAGGGCCTGTTCTTCGGTACGCGCGCGGCCAACGCGATCGTCAGCGAGCGGGAGCGGCTGCTGGCCCTGGCGTCGCTCTCCGCCGGTCTCACCCATGAGCTGAACAATCCCGCGGCGGCGGCGCTGCGGGCGACGGCCGGGCTGCGCGAGCGGGTCACCGGTATGCGGCACAAACTGGCCATGATCGCCGACGGCCGGGTCGACGGAGCAGGACTGCACCGTCTGGTGGGGCTCCAGGACGACGCGGTGCAGCAGGCGGCGGCGGGGGTGAGCATGACCGCGATGGAGGCGGCCGACGCCGAGGACACCGTCAGCGACTGGCTGGAGGAGCACGATGTCGCGCGGGCCTGGGACCTGGCGCCGTCGCTGGTGGCCGCGGGCATCGAGGTGAAGTGGCTGGAGGGTGCGGCCAGGACGGTCGGCTCCGAGCATCTCGACGCGGCGGTGCGCTGGATCACGTACACCATCGACACCGAGCTGATGATGGGCGAGATCGACGACTCCGTGGAGCGGATCTCGGAGCTGGTCGGGGCGGCCAGGCAGTACTCGCAGCTCGACCGGACACCGTTGCAGATCGTCGATGTGCACGCCCTGCTCGACGCCACGCTGACGATGCTCCAGGCCAAGATCCCCAAGTCGGTGCGGGTGGTGCGGGAGTTCGACCGGGACCTGCCGTCGATCCCCGCGTACGGCGCGGAGCTGAACCAGGTGTGGACGAATCTGATCGTCAACGCGCTGGACGCGATGCCCGACGGCGGCACGCTCACGCTGCGCACCTGGCGCGAGGACGAGCGGCTGCTGGTGGAGATCGCGGACACGGGGGTGGGGATCTCGGACGAGGTGCGGCCACGGATCTTCGAGCCGTTCTTCACCACGAAGCAGGTGGGTGAGGGGACGGGGCTCGGCTTGGACATCTCCTACCGGATCGTGGTCAACAAGCACCACGGTGATCTCAGGGTCAGCTCACGCCCGGGAGACACCCGCTTCCAGGTCTGCCTGCCGATCCAGCAGGAGCCGACCGGCCAGGTGTCCGAGCAGGGGCCGTCGACCGAGCGCGACTCGGGAGGCCGGACGTCCGGGGGCGGTCAGCCCAGCAGCTGATGGGTGAAGCACCAGCGCCAGTCCTCGCCGGGCTCCAGGGAGCGCATGACGGGGTGACCTGTCTGTGTGAAGTGCTCGGAAGCGTGCCGAAGCGGCGAGCTGTCGCAGCATCCGACATGACCGCAGGTCAGGCAGAGGCGCAGATGCACCCAGTCCCTGCGGTCGAGCGCGACGCAGTCGACGCACTCGTCCGCGGGCGAGAGGGGCGCCACGTCAGCATTCGCGTTGGCGAGATCTGTACATGTACCCATGCCGCCGAGGGTACTGCGCGGGGCCGCCGTCAGCACGGTGAAGAGGGGATGTACGGAAGCCTTACGGGCTCCGCCGGGCGGGCGGGCCCGGAGTCCACGAAGTCCGTGAAGACGGCAGACTTCCGGTGCGGCGGCGGGCACACTGGCTGCCGTGACGACACTGAGCAAAGGCGCCAATCTTCCGATAACGGTCCCCGCTGTCCGGGCCGTCCTGAGCTGGTCGGCAGGGCCGGGCGTCCCGGACGTGGACGCCTCCGCGCTGCTGCTGACCCCCGCCGGACAGGTCCGCTCCGACGGCGACTTCGTCTTCTACAACCAGCCGCGCCACGCCTCCGACGCCGTACGCCATCTCGGCAAGCAGCCAGGCGCGGACTCGGTGGAGGTGAACCTGGCCGGTCTTGAGCCGGGCATCGACCGCGTGGCGCTGTGCGCGTCCGCCGACGGGGGCACGTTCGGGCAGGTGCCCGGTCTGCGGCTGCTGGTGCTGGACGTGGCGTCGGGGCGGGAGCTGGCCCGCTTCGACATGGCGGCGGGTACGGAGACTGCGTACGTCAGCGGGGAGCTGTACCGGCGGGCCGGCGGCTGGAAGTTCCGGGCGGTCGGGCAGGGGTACGCGAGCGGGCTGGCGGGGCTGGCGACGGACTTCGGCATCACGGTGGACGCTGAGCCGGCGCCCGCGCCGGTGGCGGCGCCCGTACGGCCCCCCGCTCCGGCGCCGGCGCCGCCCAGGGTTCAGCCGGCCCCCGCCGGCCGGCCCGCGGCCAGGCTCACCAAGGGTGAGGAGCGGCTTCCCGTCGACATGCGCAAGCGCCTCTCACTGCGCAAGGAGCAGGTCGCGGTCAGCCTGGACAAGCACGGCGTCACCGGAGTCGTCGCGCGCGTCATCCTCGTCCTCGACGCGTCGGGCTCGATGTCCGCCCTCTACTCGCGCGGCGTGGTGAAGAACGTCGCCGAGCGGATGGCGGCCGTGGCGGCGCAGCTCGACGACGACGGCGAGATGCAGGCGTGGACGTTCGCCACCAATCCGGCCCGGCTGCCCGACCTGGTGATCGGCGATCTGCCCGAGTGGCTGAACTTGCATGTACGGGTGGGGCAGATGAGCCTCTTCGGCCGGAAGAAGCCACCGAAGGGGCTGGTGGCGGGGCAGGTCGACATGCGGGCGGTCGGCTTCCAGAACGAGGAGCAGAAGGTCATCGCGGAGGTCCGCGCGTATGTGGGCGCGAATCCCGTGCCCGCGCCGACGCTGGTCCTGTTCTTCTCCGACGGCGGCGTGTACCGCGACGGCGAGATCGAGCAGCAGCTGCGCGCGGCCGTCGAGGAGCCGATCTTCTGGCAGTTCGTCGGGCTGGGCCGCGCCAACTACGGGGTGCTGCAACGCTTCGACACGATGGCGGGCCGCCGCGTCGACAACGTGGGCTTCTTCGCCGTGGACGACATCGAGAGCGTCTCCGATCCGGAGCTGTACGACCGGCTTCTGTCGGAGTTCCCGTCGTGGCTGAGGGAAGCGAGGCAGGCGGGGATCCTGCGCTGAGATCCGGGGCCCGTCTCCGCGGTGGGCACGGATAAACAAACTAGTTTGTTTGACTATCGAGGGTCCGTGTAGGTACGTTTCCCCATGCGACAACAAACTGGTTAGTTGCCCATGCCCGCCCGCGATCCGTCCAGCTTTCGGGCGGCGGGCGGCAGACGGCACGAAAGGAACCTCTGGCATGAGGAACGTCACCGGATGGGCCGCGCACCGACAGGGCGGACCGCTGGAGCCCTGGAACTTCACCCGCCGTGACCTGCGCGGCGACGACGTGGCCGTACGGGTGGACTACTGCGGCGTCTGCGCCACCGACAACTCCGCGGTCGCCCACGGCGGCGAGTACCCCGTCGTGCCCGGCCACGAGATGGTCGGTGAGATCACCGCCGTCGGCGAGGCCGTGACCCGGTTCTCCGTCGGCGACAAGGTGGCGGTGGGCAACATCATCGACTCGTGCGGCGAGTGCCCGCCGTGTCTGGCGGGCCGGGAGAACTGGTGTCTGCGGTTCCCCACGCTGACCTACGGCAACACCGACCCGAAGGACGGCATGACGACGCGGGGCGGCTACTCCTCGGAGTACGTACTGCCCGAGAAGTTCACGTACCACCTGCCCGAGGGGCTCGACCCGGCCGGTGTCGCGCCGCTGATGTGCGCGGGCATCACCACGTACGTGCCGCTGAAGCGGTGGGGCGCCGCGCCCGGCCGCAGGGTCGGCATCGTCGGGATGGGCGGGCTCGGGCATCTCGCGCTGAAGATCGCGCATCATCTCGGCGCCGAGGTCGTCCAGTTCACGCGGACGGCCGGCAAGGCGGACGAGGCGCGTGCGCTCGGTGCGGACGAGGTGGTGCTGTCCACGGACGAGAAGCAGATGGCGGAGCAGGAGGGCCGTTTCGATCTCATCCTCGACACCGTCGGCTCCGCGCACTCGCTGGAGCCGTACCTGTCCGCGCTCGCGGTGGACGGCACGCTGTGCGTCGTGGGCATACCGCCGGAGGACTTCGCGGTCAGCCCGCTCAGCCTGATCCAGGGTGCGAAGACCCTGGCGGGCGCGGGGAGCGGCGGGACCGTCGAGACGCGGGAGATGCTCGACTTCTGCGCCGAGCACGGGATCGTCGCCGATGTGGAGGTCATGCGCGCCGACGAGGTCAACGTGGCTCTGGACCGGCTGGCACGTAACGACGTCCGGTACCGCTTCGTCCTGGACATGACGGCGGGCGACGGCGCCGGTGATGCGACAAACCAGTTGGTTTAGCCTGAGGTCATGAAGACGGGACAGATCACCAGCGCGGGGCAGGCGTCCCGGCGGCGGCTGCTCGACGCCGCGACGGCGGAGTTCGCCGCGTACGGCATCGCGGGTGCCCGTGTGGACCGGATCTCCGCCGCCGCGCAGGTCAACAAGGCGCAGCTGTACGCGTACTTCGGCAGCAAGGACAAGCTGTTCGACGCCGTCTTCGCGGAGCATCTGGAGATGATCGTCGGTACGGTCCCCGTCACCGGCGACGATCTCCCCGGCTACGCGGTACGGCTCTACGACGCGCACCTCGTCCATCCCGAGCTCGTCCGGCTGGCCACCTGGGCCCGGCTGGAACGCACCCCCACCGGGGATCTGTACCACTTCATGCCGGGGCACGACACCGAGAAGCTGCGCTCGATCACCGACGCCCAGGAGGCGGGCCTCGTCGACGCGACGATCCCGGCGCCGGAGGTGCTCGCCATGGTCACGGCCATGTCGATGACCTGGTCACCGGCCAGCGTGATGTTCACCGCGAGCGGGGACGACCCGGAGTCGGACCACGACCGCCGCCGGACGGCACTGACGCTCGTCGTGCGGCGCGCGTTCGCGCCGTGAGCGTGAGCGCCCCGTCGCCGGGTCAGCCTCGCTGCCCCGCTTCCTGTCCCGCCTGGAGGCGCTTGCGTTCCGGGGTGTAGTGCCACCACGGGCGGGCGGGGCGGCCTTCCGCCTGGTCCACCGCGGACATCACCGTGTCGAGCAGGCACGGGTCGTGCCTGCGGCCGGCGGCGGCCGACATCCGCTCGTACAGCTCGACCGGGTCCTGGTCCACCAGCTGGGCGACCCTGGTGATGCCGATGGTTGCGAAGTGACCGGCCACGGAGCGGCCGACGTTGGCCAGCCGGGTGAGGTCGGATCCGTCGTACGAGGTCATCGGGGCCCCTCCTGCCACTGGTCCGTTTCTCTGCTCATGCGGCCACCGTAGGCGGGGCGCCCGGGGCGGGTCTTGAACGAATCGGACGGCCCGGGGGGGCGCCGTCCTCAGAGCCGTTCCAGATAGGTGAAGCCCGTGTCAGGGCCCACGCAGGACTGGAGGGTGAGATCGCCCCAGTAGAGGCCGTGGGCCGGGGCGCCGCGGCCGGGGGTGAGGTGGCGGGCGTAGACGCGGTAGCGCAGTAACTCGCGTGGGGTCTCCACGGTGACCACGGTGCCGATCGCCAGTGTCGCGAGCTGTCCGAAGCCGCAGAAGTCATGGCCGACGACGACCGCTGTACGCATCGCGTAGCCGTCCTCCGTGCCGAGGTCCGGGCCCGTCCACTGGACGGCGTCGCGGCAGGCGTCGACGGCTTCCTGGCCCCCGCGGACGATCCTGGCCGACCATGATCCGATCCGCAGCGTGGTGCCGGTGGGCCGGGCGGTCGTGCTCGGCCTGGCGGACGGCTTCGCGGAGGGGGACTTGGGGGGCGGGGACTTCGGGGTGCTCGGGCCGAGGGTCGGGCGGGCCGGGGCGCGGGGCGCCGACGGCTCGCGCGTGCGGGAGGGGACGCGCGGTGTGCCGGGGAGCGCGGCCGTCGTACGCGGGGAGGGAGGCGGCGGCGTTGTCGGGCGGGGCGCGGGCGGCTCCGGCCGGGGCGGCTCCACGGCCGGCGGCGCGGTGGACGACGTGGCGTGGCGCGCGGCCTCGTAGTCCGAGGGGCCGGGGCCCGGGGCCGTACCGCACGCGGTGAGCGCGAGGAGCAGCGTGCACAGGGCCGCTGCGCGCCGGCGTCGGCGCCCGCGTGCCGTCATCCGAAGCGGCCGTTCACGTAGTCCGAAGTCCGGCTGTCCTGGGGGAAGTTGAACATGGCGTCAGTCGTCCCGTGCTCGACGATCACGCCGGGTGCGCCCTGTTCTGCGAGGAAGAACGCGCAGTTGTCCGAGACGCGGGCCGCCTGCTGCATGTTGTGGGTGACGATGACGATGGTGACCTCCTCCTTGAGGTCGGCGATGGTCTCCTCGATACGGCGTGTGGAGGTCGGGTCGAGCGCGGAGCAGGGCTCGTCCATCAGCAGCACCCGGGGGCGTACCGCCAACGACCGTGCGATGCACAGGCGTTGCTGCTGGCCGCCGGAGAGCGCGCCGCCGGGCTGGCGGAGCCGGTCCTTGACCTCGCGCCAGAGGCCGGCCTTGGTCAGGCACTCCTCGACGAGGTCGTCCTTGCCTGAGCTGTTGGCGCGGATGCCGTTGAGCTTCAGGCCCGCGAGGACGTTGTCGTACAGCGACATCGCGGGGAACGGGTTGGGCTTCTGGAAGACCATGCCGATCTCGCGGCGGGCGCGGGTGATGCGGCGGCCCCGGTCGTAGATGTCCTCGCCGTCGAGCAGCACCCGGCCGGCGAGCGAGGCGGAGCCGATCAGTTCGTGCATCCGGTTGAGGATGCGCAGGAAGGTCGATTTGCCGCAGCCGGACGGGCCGATGAGGGCGGTGACCTCCAGCGCGGGCATGGTGAGCGAGACCCGGTCGAGGACCTTGTGGTCGGCGAACCAGGCGGAGATCTCCTCGGCTTCGAGCGTCGCGGGGGACGCCGCGCGGCTGCTCGTGGCAGCCGTGGACAGGGCTGTGGTGACGGCGGTCATGGTGACCAACTCCCGTTCTTTCAAGGCAGGTTGTTCAGAGCAGGCTGTTCAGAGCAGGTTGGGCAGGATCCGGGTGGCGGCGCCGGAGACGGCGATACCGAGCGCGACCAGCACGGGGCCGGCGGCGATCCAGGTCTGCCAGGTCCCCCACACCCGGTGCAGCCAGACGGTGAGGAGGGCGGCGATCAGCAGGCCCTGCGACCAGAGGAAGACCGCGAGCCAGGCGCCGTTGTCGCCGGCGAGCGCCTCCTCGGCGGGGCCGATCCAGCCGCTGCGCAGCGGCCGGGGCGGGCTGGGCTGGACCGGGGTGGTGAGCGCGGCGTCGACCCGGAGCACCCCGGCGGGGGTGTACGGGGCGCCGGACGCGGTCATGAGGGTGAGCCGGCCCCGGCCCTGGGCGAGCGGGGCGGGCAGCTTGTCGCCGGGGCGCCGTACCCCCAACACCTCGTACACGGCCTTGCCCTGACCGGTCGTCACCTCGATGGGTGTGCCGGGGAGGAGCTTGCCGAGCGCGTTGAACGGGCTGCCGTAACCCCACTGGCGGCCCATGATCACGCTGGTGCCCTCCTGGCCGGGCAGCGCCGTGTCGCGGCGGTGGCCGGGCCCCGACATGAGTACGCCGGACGTGGTGCCCTCGCCGACCACCTCACGCAGCCCGAGGGAGGGGATACGCAGGAGCGCGACGGGCGCGCCCATGGCGAGGGTCTTTCCGTCATAGGTCCGCTGGCCCACCGGGGCGGTGCCGAGGGCGAGTTGCTTGCGCAGCTCGTCGTAGGCGGTCTGCTGGTCGCGGGCGTGCTGGAGATGCCCGACGACGGTGAGGTTGGCGGCGAAGCCGAGCAGGACGGCGGCGAGCACGCACAGCGCCGCCCCGGCGAACGCGAGCCCGGGGCGGGCCGGGGGCCGCCCGCCCCCGGGGCCCGGCGGGGGCGCGGTCGCCGGGGCGGGCGGCGGCGGGACGGCCGATGAAGGCGGTGGCGGAGACGGTGGCGGTGTCAACACGGTCGTCACGTCGGATGCGCTCCTCGCGGGGCGGGACTGGGATGGGGGTGTGCTGTGGATCAGGCGGGATGAGGGAGCAGGGGCTGGTGCGTGCGGTCGCAGCGAGCCCGGCCTGAGCCACAAGGCGCCCCCAAGGGGGGTGTCTTGTGGATCAGGCCGGGGCTTCGGTACGGGGCGGGGCGGCCGGGGTCGGGTGCGGTCCCGGCCGCCCCTCCCCCCGTACGTCAGAACCTGAGCAGTCCCCCGCGGCGGGCGCGCAGCACGAACGCCGCGCCGAGACCGCACAGGGAGAGCGCGGCCAGAGCCAGCGACAGGGCGCTGCCGCCGGTCGAAGCGAGCCCACCCGAGCCGCCGCCGTCGCCACCGGAACCGCCGCTGTCGGACCCCCCGCTCGCTCCGTCCGTCGAGCCGCCGTCTGCGGTGCCGCCGTCGGCACCCGCCGTGTCACTCGGGCTGGGGTCGGGATCCGGTGCCTCGCCGAGGGTGAAGACGAACTCGACGCTGTGGCCGTCCGCCTTGTCCTCGGTGAGCGTGAGGGTGTACGAGCCGTCCGCCAGCGCGTCGGGGACCTTGAACTCGTAGTCGCTCACGGTGCCTTCACCGTCGGCCGTGGCGTCCGGGAAGGGCTCCTCGCTGTCGGCGAGCGCGACCTTGACCTTGGCGTCATCGGTGTAGCCGCGGGCGGTGATCAGAACGGTCTGCCCGGCGGTGAGGGTCGGGTTCACGTCCAGCGTGTTGCCGTCCTGGTCGGTGACGTCGAGGTCGGCGGGCTCGGTCTCGCTCGGGTCCGGGTCGGGGTCCGGGTCCGGGTCGGAGCTCGGCGGCGGCGATGAGCCTGCCGGGGTGACCGTGTACGAGACGGCCGCCGAGTCCGAGGGGGCGTACGCGGCCGGGTCCGTCGGAACGTACTTCGCCGTCAGGGTGTGCGGTCCCGCCGCGAGCGTCTTCGTCTTCAACTCGGCGGCGCCCGCGGCGACATCGACGGCGCCCAGTTCGGTGGCGCCGTCGAGGAACGTCACCTTGCCCGCCGCTCCGGCGGGCGTGACGGCGGCCGTCAGTTTGACCTCCGTACCCGCCGGTGAGGTGTTCGCCGGGGTCGCGGTGAGGGTCGTCGTGGTCGGTTCGGCCGCGGCGGCCTTGACCGCCCAGGAGTCACCGGTGACCTGGATCTGGGCGCTGAAGTAGTCGAATCCGACGTTGGTGGCGTTGCGGCAGAAGAGCCGGATCTCGTAGGTGCCGTCGAGCGAACCGGTGGGGGTCACGGTGCGCAGTCGCGTCTCCAGTGCGGTCCCCACGGGGATGTCCGCCGTGACCGGCCCCTGGTCGTACGGCGCGCCCTCCTTCGTCCTGCCGAGCAGGAGCGTGCCGCCCGAGGCGCGGACGAGGGTCAGGTCGAGCTGCGCCGCTGTGGCGGTGGGGCACGCGGCCTCGGTGGCGACTTTGGGGAAGGTCGGGTTGTCGGCGATCTTGCCCGAGGTCGCCGGGAACGTCAGCTCACCGATGTCCCCGGCCGCTCGGGCCTGGGGGGCGATACCGAGCACGGCGGCGGCCACTGCCAGCAGCAGCGAGCCGATCAGCAGGAGCGTGGGTGTTCTGGACGACGAGCCGGGCGGTGCGGTGTTACTCATGGTGGGTTGCCCCCCAGTAGGACTGTCTGTCGGGTCAGTTGAGTTGAGCGTGGTCGGTGGCGTGCCCGTCGCCGGGTACGCCGGGTGGCCGGACACCCCGAGGGGTGTCCGGCCGTCGTGCCGGTCAGTCGGTGGTGATCAGCTTTCGCCCTTCAGGACGGTGCTGCCGCAGTTGGCGACGGTGCCGAAGCCGTACTCCTCGATGACGGCGTCCTGGTCGCAGACCAGGGAGTCGCCGGTCACGAAGGCCGCCTCGATGTTCGGGAGGTCCAGGTTCTCGGTCGGGACGACGTTGTAGACGTCACGGTTGAACGGGAACGCGGTGTTCAGCTTGCCGTCGGCCAGCGTCGGCTGGGCGCCGTCCACCGAGCCGAGCACGGAGAAGCCGCGACGGTCGATGACATCGCCGGGCTGGTTGCCCTGAGCGATGTACTGGGCGATGGAGTACGGGGCGATGTCGCCCTCGCTGTCCAGCTCCTCACCGTTGTGCTCCTGGACCGTGTCGTCGACACACGGGCCGAAGGTGTCCTCGGTCAGACCCAGGGCGCCCAGGAAGAAGGAGCGGGTGCCGGAGCCGGCCTGCGGCAGCAGCGGGGTGAGCGCGACACCGTTGAGCTCATCGAGGTCGCAGGTGTAGATGTCCGTGAGCTGCTGCGTGGTGAGCGCGGTGGGCAGGTCGCTGTCGCCGCGGACCGCGAAGGTCACCGCGTCCTTGGCGAACGGGATCCAGGTCAGGTCGGTCGTCGAGTCGTTGTTGACACCGCGCGAGGAGCGCGCGAAGTCCAGGCAACCCGTGTTGTTGTCGACCGCGTTGCGCAGCGCGTTGATACCGGCCGACGAGCCGTTCGGTCGCGTGAGGTCACAGTTCACCTCGCGCGTCTTGATGGCGGGGCCGGTGGCGTTGTACGAGGCGATCAGGTCACCGGAGGCGACGGCGTTGCCGAGACCGTTGAACACGTCCTGGGTGGTGTCCGAGCCGACACCGGCCAGCACGCGGTACTCGCCGGGCGGCGGGTCGGCCTGGGCCGGAACGGCCAGGGCGCCGATGGCGAGAGCGGTGGCGCCGACCAGGGCACCGATACGTACGCGGGACTTGACGTTCACTTCTGTTCTCCTCCGTGATTACGGATATGAGGAATGGACGTTCAAGCGGAAACGCGAAATTCAGAATTCCGGATTCTTTCGACCACCGGCCCGTCGACCGGATGTGCATCACCTTTCCGCATCCGGTTACGGGCGGCCACCAACTCGTACCGTTGATCAGGTTACGAATCGATTGACTGGACGACTCCTGGAGAACCCGGCGAAAGACATCAGCCACCCACCGATTTCCGGGCCGAAAGCCGTAGCAGAACAGGACCCGACAGAGCGGCGATTCCGCCCGCGACCAGCACACCGAGCAGCACCCAGCGGATGATCCCGAGAATGGTGGAGGGAGTCAGACCGCCGGATTCGGCCACGTTCTGCTTCTCCGGGTCCGGTGAGGTCGCGGAGACCTTGGGCGCCGCCGCGTCCGCGTCGGCGGACGGATCGCCGGAGCCCGACGCCCCGCCGGAACCGCCGGTTCCGCCGGCCGCGCCGCCGCCGGCGGACCCGTCGTCCGCCAGGGAGCCCCCGGCGGCTCCGCCAGAGCCCTCGCCGCCACCGCTGCCGCCGCCGGAATCGCCTTCCCCGCCGGCCTCGTTGGCGTTCTGCAGCCGGTCGGCCGCGGCCAGCGCCTGGGTGCGCATCGCCTTGGGCAGCGGGGCGTATCCGGGCGGAAGCTGTCCCCGCGAGACTCCGGGGGCCTGACCCGCACCGGCCGCGTAGCGGATCAGGGAAGCGTAGTCCTTGCGGTCGGCGGCGGCGGTGTTGGTGAATCCGGCCGCGTACACGACCGAGGCGAGGGGGTAGGCGCCGCCCTTCGCCGCGCCCGGGTCGGTCCCGAGCACCCCCGCCACCGGGGACTTCTTCATCGCGGCCACCCCGGCGAGCAGCGAGTCCTCGGTGGGCGGAACGAATTTCCCGCCGGCGTTGCGCAGTTCGGCCGTCTGAAGGCCGTAGCGCGAGGCGGACGCGGCGTCGACGAGGGCGAGGACCATCCGCTGACCGGGCAGCGGCGGGGTGTTGATCAGCTTGGCGGGCGAGCCGTTGCTGCCCGCGTCGGCCGTGGTGGTGGCGCCGTTGTTGCCGCGCCGGGTGCGCAGCGCGCCGTCGTGCATGTCCTGGACGTACGGGGCGACCTCGGTGGTGCTGTACTCCAGGGTCTCCTCGCCGATCGTCACCTCGGTCTTGGTGGGGTCCGCCTTGGGGAAGTCGGACAGCGACTCGTCCGTGGCGAGACCGAGGTCGGCGAAGAAGGGATTGATCTTCGCTCCCCAGGGGTCCGCGGTGCCCGAGAGGAATTCCTTCGCCTCGCGGTCCGACCTGAGCCACTGCCAGGCCATTCTCGTGGTGTCCGTATTCGCGAGCTGGACCATGAGACTCATGGGCGGCTGCGAGGTCGCTTTCCAGTCCTTGAATTCAGGGTTCAGCTCTTTGAATTCCGGGTCGTGGAACAGGCTGAGCGGATTGTCCTTGACATGCTCGGGTATTTCACGCCTGCTGCGGGTCACATCCTTCTGGTACGAGGAGGTGAGCAGCTTCGCGAGCAGTCTGGGGGTGAGTTTCATCGAGGTGAGCTGTCCGGCCCCGGGCAGTTCGACGAAGTAGCCCACCGCGAGACCGCTGACGGCCACGGGCGCGTGCACGACGTCGGGACCGTCCGCCGGTGCCTCGACCGGGTCGACGGTGAAGGCGAGTCCCGGCGATCCGGCGGCCGGGCGGGAGATCGTGTCCCTGGCCCCGGCCTCACCACTCTGGCTGAAGGCGAACTTGGCGCCGCCGGGCGCCGAGCAGACCGCGGGCTGCCACGACGAGATCGCGTCGGTGACCAGCTCCGAGCCGGTGACCCGGCGCTCCTCCCGGTCGGCCGGGCAGGTGTTGCCGACAGGCAGGAATTCCAGCGGAACGACCATGCGCTGCGCCCAGTTGGAGGCGGAGAGCGGGGACGACTGGAGCGGGTTGCCCGCGCCCGTCGTGCCGTCGACGTCGTGTTCACCGCGCGGGACGATCACCAGGAAGCAGGAGCGGCCCTTGACGACGCCGCCCTGCGTCACCGGGGCGCCGCAGCCGAGCTGGTCGGCCTCCTGATCGGTGAGCATCGGGAAGGTGAACTCGCCGGTGCCGTCCGCGTGAGTGACCGCGTACGGCTCCTCGTTGGTGTTCAGGGTGCCGAAGTAGGTCCAGTCCCGGGACCCGGTGGTCTTCGGCTGGCCGTTGGCGGGCTCGAAGGGGACGTACGACTCGCGCTCCCCGTTGTCGACGTACTCCGTCTCCGCCGGGTCGGGCACCGCGCCGATCTGCCTGAGCGACGTCCAGGAGCCGCCCTGCCGTACGCCGCTGCCGCCGAACTGGCACTGCTCGCGCCGGGGTCCCCCGGAGCCGCCCCAGCACTGCATGATCTGGAGGTAGTTGTGCCTGAAGCCGCTCTCGGTGGGCTTGGCGCCGGTCCAGCTCACGCGGACGCCCTGGGCGCGGAGCTGCCTGGTCTGGTGGACGGTGACCTTGAGGCCGGAGAAGTCGTCGTACTTCCCCTTCTTACCGCTCACGGTCACCGCCGAGCCGGCGGGCGCCGCCTCGGCGGGGGTGGTCGCGGCGGGCAGCGGGAGCAGTGCCACCACGAGGGCGGCGAACAGCGCGGCGATGCCTGTCGTCAGCCGTACGCGTACGGCCGTGGGCCTGCTCATCGGAAGCCTTCCTTGCGTCGGGTGCGCGCGGCCAGGGCGCGTGCGGTGAGCGGCGGCCCGACGACGACGCCGAGCAGCAGCACTGCGGACAGGGCCATGAGGACGCCGCGCAGACCACCGGAGTCGCCGGAGGCGAGCGTGACGGGGTTGGCCGCGACCGAGGAGTCCCCGAGGGATTCGTCGGCGATCAGTTCGCCGGTGTCCGGGTCGATGGCACCGCCGGCCGCGCTGCCCGCCGTCTCGCCGGAGGTTCCGCCGGCGCCCGTGGCGCCCTCGGTGGAGGCGCCGCCCGTGCCGGCCGTGGCCGCGCCGCCCGAGGCGCCGCCCGTGCCACCGCCCCCGGTGCCGCCGGTGGCCGCGCCGCCGGTCCCGCCGCCGGAGCCGCCGCCCGTCGCACCGGGCTTCACGGGTGTCTTCTCCTTGGCGCCTGCCGTGCCGTCCGCGCACTGCGTCGGTCCGCGCTTGTCGCACGCCTTCGGGTAAGGGGCGTTCTTGGCAAGGGTGTTGGAGCCGTCGGCGGAGAAGGTGGGGTTACGGCACTTCGAGATGTCGGTGCTGCCGGACGGCGCTCCCGGGATCTTCTTGACCTGCGCGAATCCGGCCTCGACCAGGTTCCTGGGGAGGGGCGAGTACCCCAGCTCCTCGGCCTGTTGCTGGCCGTCGCAGAGGAAGTAGTTGGCGAAGGTGCCGAGTGTCTTGCCCTTGGCGGTGGTGAAGGGCTGTTCGGCCTTGGTCGGGATGATCATGTAGCTGTAGCTGGAGAGCGCGTACGTGCGGCGGTCGGGCGACCGGTAGACGTTGTCGAGGATCTGCGTCAGATAGTTCGGCGAGCTCTTGTCCTCGTTGATGCGGGCCCGCATCAGGGCCACGGCGACGCTCGACGCGGTCGGCTCGACGTAGTACCCGGACGCGTTGAGCAGTTTCGCCACCGGGAAGCCGGTCGTGATCGCGTACGAGTACTCGACGTAGGTGATCGCCCCGTCGGCGTGCCCCTGCTTGGTGAAGCCGGAGACGCCGAGCGAACCGGACTTGGCGATGTGCGAGGACCCGGGCACGACGGGGAAGTACGAGGTCATTCCGCACGGCGTGGACCTGCCCGCACGGCGGCAGTAGTCGTTCCACAGGCTGCCGTGTTCCTTGGCCATCCAGGTGGTGAGCTGGGCCGTCGTACCGGAGCCGTCGGAACGCACGACCGGGACGACGCGGCGCGCGGGCAGGTTGAGCCCGGGGTTGTCGGCCCGGATCTCCGCCGCGTTCCACATGGTGATCTTCCCGGTGAAGATCTTGGTGACGACGTCGCCGGAGAGCCGCAGATTGGTGACCTTCTTGCCACCGATCTTGAGGTTGTACATGAAGGCGGTGCCGCCCGCGACGATCGGCATGTAGGCGTAGCCGCGCTTGGGCGGGGCGTCCGTCGCACCGGCCTCGGTCAGCCCGTACGGGATCTCGGAGACGGCGAAGTCGGCGGTGCCGTTCTTGAACTGCTCACGGCCGACCGAGGAGCCCAGCGCCGCGTAGTTGACCGTCATACCGCTGTTGGAGGAGACGTTGCGGCGCCACTGGTCGAGCGCGTTGGAGCTCCAGGTGGAGCCCGCGCCGCTGATCTTGGTGTACGAGGCCGCCTCGGCGGCCGGCGGGTGGAAGGCGAGCAGCGCGCAGAGCAACGCGGCTACCGCCATGGTCAGTCGGGAGACGGTGGCCGGTCTCACGGGGCACTCCTTCTGGGTGTACGGGGTGGACTCGGCTGCTTGGTGAGGGGAACCGGGCCGGGGCCCGGGGGCGGCACGGCGCCTGCGGGACCGGCGCCTGCGGGACGGGCCGCGGCGCGGGCCGCCATCCGTTCGGCGTCCTGCCGCGACGCCCGTACCCTGCGGTGTTCCTGACGGCGCGTCAGCTGACCGGGGCCGCGCCCGCCGATGACCCGGGCGATCACGAACAGCAGCAGCACCAGGGCCATCAGCACCGCCGCCGTACCGAAACCGCGCGCGATCATGGTGGGTTCGGGCGACTTGACGAACTCGAAGGTGGCCAGCGGCAGGGAGAGCTGCGGCCCCTCGATCGGGTTGGCGTTGATCTCGGCGGTGAATCCGGCTGTGAGCAGCACCGGCGAGGTCTCACCGACCCCGCGCGCGGTACCGAGGATCACGGAGGTCGTCAGACCGGAGCGCGCGGTCGGCAGCACCACGTGCCAGACGGTGCGCCAGCGCGAGGTGCCGAGCGCGTACGCCGCCTCGCGCAGATTGCCCGGCACCAGCCGGATCACCACGTCGGCGGCCCTGATGATGATCGGCAGCATCATCACGGCGAGCGCGAGGGATGCCGCGAAGCCGGACCGGTCGAAGCCGAGCGCGAGGATGATCGTCGCGTAGATGAACAGACCCGCGACGATCGACGGCAGCGCGGTCATCGCCTCGACGACGGTCCGTACGAACCGGGCGAAGCGGCCCGGGACCTCGTTGAGGAAGACCGCGCAGAGCAGCCCGGTCGGGACCGTGATGGCGAGCGCGATGGTGATCTGTTCGAGGGTGCCGAGGATCGCGTGCACGATGCCGCCGGTCGTCAGCGGATCCAGCGGGCCGGCCTCGGCCATGTCCTGGGTGAAGAAGTTCAGGTGCGGCAGCGCCTTGCGGCCCTCCCACAGCGTGTAGACGACGACGCACGCGAGCGCGCCGACCATCACCAGGCCGAGGCTCTGTACGACGACGGCCGCGAGCCGGTCGCGTACCGCCGGCCCCGCCTCGTCGAAGGAGACCAACAGGCCGTAGAGCAGCAGGAACAGGAGGTACGCGACGACCAGGAAGCCGACGGCGCCGCTGAACGGCAGCAGCCGGGTGAAGAGCAGCCCGGTGAAGGACAGGGCGGCGGCAGCGGCGCCGAGCAGCGCGTACACGTCGGTGGCGCGCAGCTGGCTCGGCGAGCGCCGCTCCTCCCCCACCGACGGGGCGCGCGGGGGCGGACCGGGGGTGCCCGGCGCGGCCGGTCTCTCCGGCGCGATGGTCATCTGCGGTGTCCCCTCGTCGACTTGTGGACTTCTGTCACTCGCCCCGGCCTCATTCACGTGGGCCTGATTCGCTCCGGCACCGCTCGCCCCGGCCTCATTCGCTCGCCGCTCCGGAGCGGCTGCGGGCGACGATCGAGGAGGCGGCGAAGTTGACGACGAGAGTCATCAGGAAGAGCGCGAAGCCCGCGGCCATCAGCGCCGACATGCCGAACTCGCTTGCCTCGCCGTAGCGCAGGGCGATCAGCGCGGCGACCGAACTGGAGCCGCTCTGGAGCACATGCCACTGGATCTCGAAGACCGGCGAGATGATCAGGTACACCCCGATGGTCTCGCCCAGCGCGCGGCCGAGCCCGAGCATCGTGCCGCCGATCATGCCGCCCTTGCCGAACGGCAGGACGACGCTGGAGATCATTCCCCAGCGGGTGGCCCCCAGCGCGAACGCGCCCTCGCGCTCGCCGACCGGCGCCTGCGAGAACACCTCGCGCATCACGGAGCACGCGATCGGAGCCACCATCAGGGCGACGACGACGCCCGCGATGAGGGTCGAGGACGTGTAGACGGTCTCCGGCGCGAGCGGGTCGGCCGGATCGGCCCCGGGCACGCTGAAGACCGGTATCCAGCCCAGATAGGTGGCGATCCAGCGGGCGGTGGGCAGGATCTGGCCCTCGAAGAAGAACAGCCCCCACAGGCCGTAGACGACGGACGGCACGGCCGCCATCAGGTCGACCACACCGATCAGCGTCTGCCGCAGCCGGGGCGGCGCGTACTCCGAGATGTAGAGCGCCCCGCCGACCGCCAGCGGTACCGCGACGACGATCGCGACCAGTGCGATCAGCACGGTCCCGACCAGCACCGCCGCGATCCCGAAGCGGCCGGCCTCCGGTTCCCAGGTCTCGGTCGTCAGGAACGACCAGCCGGCCTTGGAGAGCGCCTGCCAGGCGCGGTAGAGCAGGAATCCGCCCACCATGAGCATGACGGCGAGAACGAAACCGCCCCCGCCACGGGCGACGCCCCGGAAGACGCGGTCGGGCAGGCCCGGGTCCGCGTAGAGCTTCCGGGGCACATCGGCTTCCGCCCCACTCGCTTTTCTCGTCACGCGGCCGACGCTCTCGATACGCGATTGACGAGCGCGCACCGAGATGTGAACGAGGTGTGCCCTAAGGGCAACTTCCGGTAACTTCCTCCATCTCCCTCAGCAACGCGTGGAATCTCTGCCAAGCTGCACGGCAGGTCGAGTGCCGTTCGTAGGGGCGCGCCGAGACGGCAACCACGCCGCCGCCGGCGTCACGTAATAACCACATCCAGCCGTTGCCCCCCGCCGTGTGCTGAACGGCGCCCGCGAGTTCCGCGCGGCTGCGGCACAGCGTCTCGAAGGCGCTGCGGCACTGGCCGTACTCGCCGAACGGCTCCGCGGAGACCGCGACCACCCGGCCGTTCTGCGCGACCACCCGCCAGCTGTACGCCCCGTCCGCATCGACGTCTATCCGGCAACGGGCCCCGCCCGCGTCCGGTCTGTCGCCACCGTCCATGCCACCGGTGTCCGTCATGTCAGTCCCCACCCCCGCCGCCCCATCGGAGAGCGGGGCGGCAGGCGCAATTTATTGAGACGGACGTGACAGCGGACGCCATAAACCCGACAACGCTGTCGAGTTTCATGACGAAGTTGCCCTTAGGCCGCTCGCAGTACACCGGAAGCAAGCCCTTTCTCCCCTGCGGGGCAAGCGAGTTGGGCTCCCGGGTCGGTCCGCGGCGGGCCATGTGGATGCCTGAGGCAACACCCCGCCAACTTCTACAGTGTTGTAGATTTCGAAGGGTCCACATGTGTGAGCACACCATCGAGCACCAGGAGAAGATCGTGGGAGTTTCCCTCTCCAAAGGCGGCAACGTTTCGCTCAGCAAGGAGGCCCCGGGCCTGACGGCGGTGCTCATCGGCCTGGGCTGGGACGCACGCAGCACGACCGGCGCCGACTTCGACCTCGACGCGAGCGCGCTGCTGGTCAAGGCGGACGGCAAGGTCCCCTCGGACCAGCACTTCATCTTCTACAACAACCTGAAGAGCCCCGACGGTTCGGTCGAGCACACTGGTGACAACCTCACCGGTGAGGGCGAGGGCGACGACGAGTCGGTGAAGGTCAACCTGGCGGGTGTCCCGGCCGAGGTCGACAAGATCGTCTTCCCGGTCTCCATCCATGAGGCGGAGTCGCGCGGCCAGAGCTTCGGCCAGGTCCGCAACGCGTTCATCCGCGTGGTGAACCAGGACGGCGGCGCCGAACTCGCGCGCTACGACCTCACGGAGGACGCCTCGACGGAGACCGCGATGGTCTTCGGCGAGCTGTACCGCAACGGCGCGGAGTGGAAGTTCCGCGCGGTGGGCCAGGGTTACGCCTCCGGTCTCTCCGGCATCGCCTCCGACTTCGGCGTCGGCGTCTGAACCGGGCACGGCCCGCGGCGGCGCTGTCGCGGGCCGTGTCCTCCTTCCCCCTCCCCCTTCCCCCGGCACCGGCGGGGCGACGGCGCCCATCGGCGGCGGCAGGAGCCCCGCCCACGCGGTCTCAGCGCACCAGGCAGGGCCGCTTCGCGTCGAACTCCCAGGCGGGGACGAGATACCGCATCCCGATGGCGTCGTCGCGCGCGCCCAGCGCCTTCTCCCGGTAGAGCTCGTGGGCCGCGAGGAGTCGGTCCATGTCGATCCGCACGCCGAGGCCCGGCGCGTCGGGGACGGCGATCTCGCCTCCGACGATGCGCGGCGGCGCCGTGGTGAGCCGCTCCAGGCCCTCCTGCCAGATCCAGTGCGTGTCAAGGGCGTTGTACTCGCCGGGCGCGGCGGCCCCGCAGTGGGTCACCATGGCGAGGGAGATGTCGAAGTGGTTGTTGGAGTGACAGCCCCAGGTCAGACCGCTCGCCTCACAGAGCTGCGCGACGCGGACCGACCCCTGCATGGTCCAGAAGTGCGGATCGGCGAGGGGTATGGACACCGATTGCAGCGCCAGGGCCTGGGTGAGCTGGCGCCAGTCGGTCGCGACCATGTTCGTCGCCGTCGGCAGACCGGTGGCGCGGCGGAACTCCGCCAGGATCTCCCGCCCGGAGTAGCCGTCCTCGGCCCCGCAGGGGTCCTCCGCGTAGGCGAGCGTGCCGACCAGCGGCGAGCACAGCGCGACCGCCTCGCGCAGCGACCACGCGCCGTTCGGATCGAGGGTGATCCGGGCCTCCGGGAAGCGCTCCTTGAGCGCGCGTACGGCCCTGACCTCCTCCGCGCCCGGCAGCACACCGCCCTTGAGCTTGAAGTCCCGGAAGCCGTACAGGTCGTGGGTGGCCTCGGCCTGGCGGACGATCGCCTCCGGGGTCAGGGCCTCCTCGTGCCGGATGCGGTACCAGTCCTCGGCCGCGCCGGGCTCACGCACGTACTCCAGGTCGGTCAGGCCGGGGTCCCCGACGTAGAAGAGGTAGCCCAGCACCCGCACGGAGTCGCGCTGCTGCCCGTCGCCGAGCAGTGCCGCGACGGGCACGTCCAGGTGCTGCCCCAGGAGATCGAGGAGCGCCGACTCGACGGCCGTGACGGCGTGCACCGTCGTACGCAGGTCGAAGGTCTGACCGCCCCTGCCTCCTGAGTCCCGGCCGGCGAACCGGTCCCCGATCTCCCTCAGGACCCGCTTGAAGTCGCCGACCTTCGCGCCGACCACGAGGGATTCGGCGTCCCGCAGCGTCCGCGTGATCTTCTCCCCGCCTGGCACCTCGCCGAGCCCCGTCCGTCCCTCGGAGTCCTCGATGATCACGACGTTACGGGTGAAGTAGGGCCCGTGCGCGCCGGAGAGGTTCAGCTCCATGCTGTCCCGGCCGGCCACCGGATAGACGGAGAACGCGGTGACGGTCGGCCGGTTCCGCGAACTCGTGCTCGTGCTCATGGTCAAGAAATCCTTACGGACGGGGGGCGTTCGGGCGCGTCCTCTTCGGGGGGGGCGTTCAGCCTCGTCGTCGTACGGCGCCGACCAGGCTCAGGCCGTCGTCGAGGATCTTCTCCAGGTCGGCGAGGTCCGCCGGGCCGGGGTCCATGAGCGGGGCGCGTACGGGACCGACGGGCAGACCGCGCAGCCGGGCGGCGGCCTTGACCAGGGCGACGGCGTAGCCCGGCACCCGGTCGCGCAGTTCGACGAACGGGACGTAGAAGCCGCGCAGGAGCCTGTGCATGGTCGCCTCGTCGCCGTCGCGCAGCGCCGCGAAGAAGGCGTCGGCGATCTCGGGCGCGAAGGCGTGGACGGCGGAGGAGTAGGCGGGGACGCCGACCGTCGCGTACGCGCGCGCCTGGAGTTCGGCGGTCGCCGCGCCGTTGAAGAAGAGGAACCCGTCGGGTGCCGCGAGGGTCAGTCGCTGGAGCCGGTCGAGATCGCTGTGGCCGTCCTTGAGGCCGATGACCGTGGGGATGTCCGCGATCCGGCGAAGGCCCTCGGGGGTGAAGGTGACCGGGCCGCGCTGGTAGGCGATGAGCGGCAGCCGGGTGCCGGCGGCTATCCGGCGCAGCTGCTCCACCAGACCGTCCTGGGTGGCCTCGACCAGATAGTGCGGCATCACCAACAGGGCGTCGGCGCCCGCCTCTTCGGCGATCCGGGCGAACCGCACCGCCTGTGCCCAGCCGTAGCCGACGCCGACCACCACGGGGAGCCGGCCGTCGGCCACCTCGACGGTGGCCGTGACCACCGCGCGGTACTCGTCCTCAGCCAGCCCGCTGAACTCACCGGTACCGCAGGCGGCGAAGACCCCGCCGGGCCCGGCGGCCAACTGGGCGGTCAGGTACGCCCGGTAGGCCGGCAGGTCGAGAGCGCCGTCCTCCTGGAAGCTCGTGAGGGGGAAGGACAGGACGCCGCCCGCCATCGCGTCACGCAACCGCCTCGTCGCGTCCCCGGTCTCCACGCTCAGCCCTGCCATCAGTCCGGTCCCGCTTTCTCTTATGAATGCTGTCCATGTATGAGAACTCAGGTTAGAACCATGAACAGGACAGGTCAATGGGTCCACCCGGCCCGGATCGGTCGCCCCGCTCAAGTGGCCTGGCGCGCGGGGGACTTCACGGCAGCAGTGGGTCGTCGGCGAGCATGAGGACAGCCTGCCCCGCGAGGCCGAGCGCCAGGGAGAGCGCGGCTGCCACATAGGCGGTGACGGCCGCCGACCGTCCCAGTACCGCGTGCGCGGCGGCGGGCGCGGCGTCGGCGGTGACGAACAGCGGGCCGAGCCAGCGCAGATAGTAGAAGAGCGACGCCACGGTGTTGGCGACGGCCAGTGCGGCGAGCCAGGTGTGCCCGCCGTCGACACTCGCGCTGAAGACCTCCAGTTTGCCGAGGAAGACGCCGGTGGGCGGGGTGCCGGCCAGACCGAGGAGGCAGACGACGAGTACGGCCGCGAGTCCGGGGCGCGAGCGGGCCAGACCGCGGTAGTCGCCGATTGAACGGGCCCGGGGAAGTTCGGTGACGACGGCGAAGGCGCCGAGGTTGGTGACGGTGTACGCGGCCAGATAGAACAGCAGGCTCTGCTGGGCGAGTTCACTGCGGGTGGCGACGGCGGGAGCCATCAGAAGGTAGCCGACCTGGCTGATGGTGGAGTAGGCGAGCAGCCGTTTGACGGAGGTCTGGAAGAACGCCGCCAGGTTTCCCAGGGTCATGGTGGCGGCGGCGACAACCGCCAGCAGCAGCGGCCAGTTGACGTCGGTGCCGGCCAGTGCCTGATGGAGCAGGCGGTACGCGGCGATCAGCCCGCCGATCTTGGGGAGGGTGGTGACATAGGCGGCGACCGGCGCGAGAGCTCCGTCGCTGACGTCGGGCACCCAGAAGTGGGCGGGTACGGCACCGATCTTGAAGAAGAGACCGGCCAGGACGCCGACGAGACCGACGGCGACGAGTCCGTAACCGGCCCCGGGCAGGGCCCTGTTGAGCTCGCCGTAGCCGGTCGCGTGGCCGGCGCCGTACAGCAGCGCCGTACCGGCGAGCATGGTGGTACCGAGCAGGGCGCCCAACAGGTAGTACTTCAGGGCGGCTTCGGTACCCCGCGCGTCCTTGGCGAAGGCGGCGAGCGCGTACGCGGGCACACTGGCCAGCAGATAGCCGGCGAACAGCATGAGCAGGTCGTTGGCGCCCGTCATGGCGAGCGTGCCCGCGCCCGACATCAGCAGCAGGACCCAGTACTCGGTTTCGCGCGGGTGGTTCCGTACGGTCTCCACGGACATGCCGATGACCAGCAGCAGGGCGGTGAGGACGGTCAGCCGTCCGATGCCGGTGGCGGTGTCGACCGCGAACGCGGCGGAGAAGACGGTCTGTTCACGGCCGGTGGCCATGGTGACGGCGGTGGCGGTCAGACCGGCCGTACACGCGGTGGCGGCGAGCGCGGCGACGATCCACTGGCGCCGGCGGGGCAGCCAGGAGCCGGTGAGGAGGCCGATGACGGCGGCGCCCAGGAGGGCGAGTTCGGGGATGAGGGCGGTGAGGTTCTGGTTCACCGCGCGACCAGTCCGGTCAGGGTGCGGCCGGCCGGTTCGATGACGTCCAGCAGCCAGCGCGGCGCGACGCCGATCACCAGGGCGACGGCGAGCAGGATCACCGTCGGCCACGCCTCGGTGCCTCTGAGGTCCGCGACGCCGCCGGCGGGCATGGCCCCGGGCAGTCGCGGCGTACCGAGGAACACGCGCCGCAGCGCGGTCAGGAACAGGGCCGCGGTGATCACGATGCCGGTCAGGGCGACGGCGGTGGCGATCGTCTGGGAGGCCAGGCTGCCGGTGAAGATCTGGAACTCGGCGATGAATCCGGAGAAACCGGGGATACCGAGCGCGGCGAACGCGGCGACGGCCGTGACCGCCGCGAAACGGGGTGTGTGGGCGGCCAGACCCGAGTACGCGTCCATCGCGTACGTACGGCCGCGGTCGTACAGCACCCCGGTGAGCAGGAACAGCGCGCCGGTGATCAGGCCGTGGCTGACCATCTGGGTGACCGCCCCGGTCACCGCGAGCGAGCGGGCCTGGGCGTCCGTGCCGGCGAGTGTCCCGGCGGCGCCGACGGCCAGGACGACATAACCCATGTGGTTGACGGAGGTGTACGCGATCATGCGCTTGAAGTCGGTCTGAGCCAGCGCCACCAGGGCCCCGTACACCACCGAGACCGCTCCGACGACCACGACGACCAGCGCGTAGTGGCGCCAGCTCCCCGGCAGCAACGGCATCGCGATACGTACGAACCCGTAGGTGCCCATCTTCAGCAGCACCCCTGCCAGGATCGCCGAGCCGGTGGCGGGGGCATCGGTGTGGGCCGGGGGCAGCCAGGTGTGGAACGGCACGGTCGGGGTCTTGACCGCGAGCCCGGCGCCGATGGCCAGCAGCACCAGACCCGCGTAAGTCCCGCGGCCGGCCAGTGGGTTGCTCCTGGTGAGGTCGACGATGTCGAAGGTGTGCGGGTCCGCTGCCAGATACAGGCCGATGAAACCGAGCAGCAGGGCCAGGGAGCCGGTGAAGGTGTAGAGGAAGAACTTCAGCGCGGCGGCGCGGGCGCGTTCGCCGTGGCCCCAGCCGGCGATCACGAAGAACATGCCGACGATCGACAGGTCGAAGAAGACGAAGAACAGGATCAGGTCGAGGGCGACGAACAGGCCCACACAGACGGTCTGCAGGAAGAGGAAGAGGCAGACGTAGGCGCGCACCCGGCGCCGCTCGCGCAGCGAGAAGACGGCGACCGCCAGGAACAGCAGACAGGTCAGCGCCACCAGGGGCAGCGACAGGCCGTCCACGCCCACGTGGTAGCCGACACCGGCACCGGGGATCCAGCGCACCCGTTCCTCGTACCGCATCCCCGCGCCGGCCTCGAACCCCGCCCACACCGCGACGACCAGGGCCAGATCGGCGGCTGCGGTGACGGTCCAGATCCAGAGGTACGCCCTGTCGGGAAGGGTGCGCGGCAGGAGCAGCAGCACCGCGCACACCAGCAGTGGCAGGAACGTGACGACGCTCAGCACAGGGGTTACCTCACCGACAGGATGATCAGGACGAGCACGGCGAAGCCGGCGGCGGCCTGCGCGTAGTACTGGTGCAGCAGTCCGGTCTGCGGGCGGCGCGCCGCGCGGCCCAGGCTCCGGGCGCCGGACGCGATCGCGCGTACGGCCGCGTCGACGCCGCCGTCGTCCAGGCGGCGGGCGAGGCGCGCCGCCGCGAGGCCGCCCCGGGCGGTCTGCCGTACGGCGCCGTCGATGACGCGGTCGTCGAAGACGGCGAGTGCCCTGGCCAGGGCCAGCACGGGGCGGACAACGGTCAGTTGAGCGGTCCGTTCCAGGAACAGCCAGTTCCGGGCGTATCGCACGGCGGCGCGCGGGACGGGCGCGGCCGTGCCTTCGAAGTAGCGCCGTCCGCCTGCGAGGCGGGGCCCGCGGCGTCTGGTGCGGTGCATCGCAAGGCGGAGGATCGTGCTCGTACTGGACGTACTCGCACGACTCCGACAACGCGGCGAGGTGCCGTGCCAGACGTCGCAGGCCAGGCGGGACTTCGAAGACACGGCCTAGGTG
>NZ_JBHXRX010000038.1:0-86378 GCF_042714995.1 Streptomyces sp. NPDC058665 | reverse complement strand
GGGGGGTGTGGCCCGCACGTGTGGGGGCTTCTGGTGTTGGTGTGGCGGGGGGCCGCCCCCCCCGGGGGGCCGGCCACCGTCTCGTTCCCGCTCGTCAGCTCGTTCCCGCTCGTCAGCCCGCCACGATGATCGCCGCGGCCGGGCAACCGGCGGCGGCTGCCACGGCGGCGTCGCGTTCGGTGCCGCCCACCCGCTCCCGCAGAACGGTCACCGTGCCCTCGTCGTCCAGGCCGAAGACCGAGGGCGCCACGAAGGTGCAGTTCCCGGACCCCACGCAGACGTCGGGGTCCGCGGTGACGGCGGCCTGTTCGTTCCCGGACATCAGGCACCGCCCGACGACGCCGGGCGGCTCGACACCAGAGCGGTGTCGATACGGGTGGGCCCGAGGTCGCTCGATCCGCCGGGGTGGCCCAGCGCCTCGTCGCGTCCCGGGAGGGGCTCAAGGAAGAAGCGGGCGTTGTCGTCGACGAACTCGGCCTGGTTCTCGGGGACTTCGTCGTGGTACGTGATCGCCGTGGCCGGACAGACCGGCTCGCAGGCACCGCAGTCCACACATTCGTCAGGGTGGATGTACGCCTTGCGCGAGCCCTCGTAGATGCAGTCGACCGGACAGACCTCGACACAGCTGCGGTCGAGGACGTCGATGCAGTCGCCGTGGATGACGTAGGCCATGAGGATGCCGACTTCCTGGTTGAAGGAACGAAGCGGTGAGCGCCCGCGGTTCGGACGGTGCGCCGGGGGTTCACACGGTGCGCCCGCGGTTCAGACGGTGCTCCGGCCCGGCCGCCCGGCACCCGTCGCTCCGAGGTGACGCAGGGTTTCCCAGTCGGGAATCTTGGTGCGTACGCGGCCGAGTGCCCGGCCTCGGTTCAACTCCGCCGAGTCGATCGACAGCCAGCCGTCGTAGGTGACGGGCCTGATGCCGCGCGCGGCGAGCACCCGGTCGACCTCCTCGGGCCCGGCGCCACGGGGCGAGCGGCTCGCCAGGTCCGCGAGGACTCCGACCACCGTTTCGGCGGCGCAGGCCCGGTTCGTCCCGACGACCCCGGACGGTCCACGCTTGGCCCATCCGGCGACGTAGTGACCGTCGACGGCCCGGCCGTCCGGACCGAGCACCCGGCCCGCTTCGTGCGGGACGCGGCCCAGGTCTTCGTCGAACGGCAATGTGCCGACGCGCGTGCTGTGGTGGCCGACCGAGGTGACGACCATGCCCGCCTTGAGCTCGGTGACCTCGCCGGTGGGCACGACCGCACCGCCGGCCTCCCGCGTCTTCTCCAGGCGCACGGCCGCGAGGGCGCCGCCCGCGCCGAGAAGCTCCACCGGACGGGACCAGAAGTGGAAATGCAGGGTCCGGCGAGCGGGAACCACCTCGCGCGCGGCGAGGTCGGCGAAGGCTCTGAGGTTCGCCGCCGTCTGGGGGTCCAGTGATCCGGCAGGCAGTGGGTCCACGCCGATCTCGGTGGCGACGCCGTCGAGTTCGAGCAGTTCACGCAGTTCCTTCGCGGTGAACTTCGCGTGCTCGGGTCCGCGCCGGCAGACGAGATGGACGTCGCGGACACCGCTGCGTGCGAGCCGTTCCAGGACGTGCGGCGGCATGTCGGTCCCCGTCAGGTCCCGGGCCGGCTTCACCAGCAGACGGGCCACGTCCAGGGCCACGTTGCCGGCCCCGACGACGACCACCGCTTCCGCCGTCAACGGGAAGTCCTCCCCCGCTTGGGCACGGTCGGGATGGCCGCTGTACCAGGCGACGACGTCCGTGGCCGAGCAGACCCCGGCGAGATCCTCCCCCGGTATGGAGAGCCGGCGACCGGCGGAGGCGCCGGTGGCGAACACCACCGCGTCGTAGAGCTCCCGGAGTTCGGCGGTCGTCAAGTCGATACCGACGTCGACGTCCCCGAGAAAGCGGACCCGCTCACGCTCAAGGACCTTCTGAAGCGCGACGACGATCGACTTGATCCTCGGGTGGTCGGGTGCCACGCCGTAACGGACGAGTCCGTACGGGGTGGGCAGCCGGTCGTAGATGTCGACCGACACGTCGGCGCCGCCGCGCACGAGCGCCTCGGTCGCATAGACGCCCGCCGGTCCCGAACCGACCACGGCGACACGGTAAGGGCTCATCCGCTTCTCACTCCTCACCATTGCTTAGCCATGTAAACTTAACCATGTGTAGCAATATGTGTCAACGGTCGCTCCCGCTCAGTACGTTCGCGTCGCGGACGCGACGACCGCGCGTGTGGACTCCGCCGCGAGTCGCGCCGTATCGGCCGCCGGCCGCCGCCGGAGCTCGTCGGAGTAGATCTCGATCGAGAACGGCGCCTCAACTCCGGGCCTGTCGAGGGCCCTGACGAACGAACGCAGATCCAGGTCGCCCTCGCCGGGCAGCACGCGGTGGTGAACGGCGTCGGTCATCCGGTCGGGGTCGACCGGCGGGATCGGCCCGTCGTTGAACTGGACCATGAAGACGCGCTCCGCCGGCACCGTCCGCAGCGACTCCAGATCCGGCCGGCCGCGAAAGAAGTGCCAACTGTCGACGCAGAGCCCGCCGTTGTCACGGTTCGCCTCGGTGACGACCGCGAGCCCGGCCGCCAGATCCGGGACGCTGCTGTAGGGAACGAACTCCAGCGCCACCCTCAGCCCGTGGGCGGCGGCCCGGTCGCAGAGGCGCCCGAAGGCGTCGGCCACCTCCGGTCCCGCAGGCCGGGCGTCGAAGGTGCCGACGGTCTGCGCGAACGGCACCCCGAACGTGTCGGCCAGGTGGAACGCGATCCTCTCCGCCGCCGGGTCGGCGTAGACCAGACCCGGACGGCCGGGGATGCCCGCGGGTCCCGGCGTGCCGTGGAAGCCGAAGAGCACCTCGACCTCGTTGATCCGCACATCCCACTCGGCGAGTACCGCGGCGAGGTCACGGTCCGTCCAGCCGTCCGCGAGCAGGGCCTGGTAGTACGGGATGGCGAGGCCGATCCCGTCGTACCCGCACTGCCGGGCAGCCGCCACCCGGTCGGGGAACGAGGCATCGCGCACGGTGCCCCAGGCCAGGACCAACCGCGGCTCGCGGGCGAAGACCTGCGACGCTGTCATCCGTCTACTCCTCACCGAGGCAGGGCCGCGCGGGCGCCTGTGCGTGTGCGTACACGTGCGTCGGCCAACTGGCCGTCGAGGCGCACGATCCGGCCTTCGCCGGCGTCACCGCGACCCCATCATTCGCCCGGCCCCCGTCGGACCGGGCAGCACCCGGCGCTCGGCCAAGGTCCTCAGCGCGTCACGGAAGGTCACCTCGGTGTCGTAGACCTGGGTGAAGCCCGCCTGCTTGACCTTGACCGTACTCACCAGCGCCGGCGGGGGCATGGTCGTCAGGCCGTGACCGAAGGTGTAGTCGGCGTACTGGTGCGACCGGCCGAGGACGTCGAGCAGCGAGAGCGGGCGGAGCCGGTGTTTCGCGACGATGTCCTCCCACACGCCGGCCAGTCGGGGAAGCTCGTCGGCCAGGCTCATCGGGCGGGGTTCGGCGCACGGCACCCCCGTCGCTTCGGCCAGGGCCGGCCAGAGCTCGTGCCAGGAGAACACCTCCCCGTTCGTGAGGTTGAAGTGCTCACCCCGGGCCGCTGGCGAGGTCGCCGCCCACACCAGCGCGTCCGCCACCAACCGCGCGTCCACGACCTGGCGGACCGGATGGATCGTGCCGCCGGGGAAGCCGAACGGCATTCCTGTCGCGGCACTGAGCGCGGCGAACACACCGATCACCGGCGGCATGCAGTAGGAAACGCCGTACGCCGGTCCCACCACCTGGACCGGCCGGAAGATGGTCCAGTCGAACGCGTGGCGGTCGGCCAGCTCCCGGAGCAGATCCTCCTGGTGCCAGTAGAAGTTCTCGTGGTCGTCACGCGGAGCCCGCTCGCGTGCCGGGATCGGGATCGGATGCAGATGGGCGCCGTACGCCTTCGTTCCTTGCAGCACGGTGGCGTGCCGCAGTCCGCCCGCGGCGGCCAGCGGCACGAGGACGTTGCCGAGCATCGCCCGGTTGGTCGCCATCTGCGCCGGGTCGGACCAGCCGGCGACCAGGTCCGGCCTCTCGTACGCCGCCGCGTAGACGAGGTGGGTCGGCCGTGGCGACAGCGCGGCAACGGCGTCACGGGTCGCGACCGCATCCGTCAAGTCCACGGACACATGGTCGAATCGCGCGGACCCGTCCACCTCGGGAGGGCGTCGCGAGAAGGCGACCACGTCCCACCCTTCGGCGGTGAAGGCGGCGATCGCCGCCGTCCCTATGAGCCCGCTGGCTCCCGCCACCAGCACTCGTGCCGCACTCATCCTGTCTCCTTCACGCCGGCTGGAGTCCCGCCGGATCCGACCGGTCGGGTTCTGAAAGCGATCCGGAGGCCGACACACCGCCCGCACCGGTGGTGACCTCGACCTCCTCCCGCGTCCCGTCGCCGGGACGGCGGGCCCGTATCGTCTGCGGCCCGACCGCCGGCGCGAGCAGCCGGTAGGAGAAGACCCGACCCAGCAGGGCGCAGCCGCGCCTCCGGAGGTCCTCGGCCATCAGGACCGCCTGCAAGGGGCCGTGGACCACAAGGTGGTCGAAGCCCTCGCCGCGCGCGTGGTCGCGGTCGTAGTGGATCCGGTGGGCGTTGCAGGTGAGTGCCGAGAACCGGAACAGCACGACCGGATCGACCCTGAGCACGGTCCCCGGGCCGGGGGCGCCGGGCTCTTCCGGCCCACCCGTGCAGGCGATCAGCGGAGTCCCGGCCGGCCGCTCGGGCCGATAGACGATCTCGTGGTCGTCCCGCACGGCCAGCTCGCCGTCCTGAACGTACTCGTGGCGCACCGTGACGAAGCGGAGATGCCCGCTTCGCCCCTCCACCTCCCGCGAGGCGAGGATCCGGGAGGTCCGGGTGGCCTCCCGGCCGACGAGGAGCGGTCTGCGGTGCCACACCCGGCCGCCGGCGAACATGCGGCGCGCGCCGGCGGCGGGCGGGGTCGGCAGCCCGACCAGTGGGTGGCCGTCCGGCCCGATCAGGGCCTGCGGGACCACTTCGAGAAGCTGGGTGAGGTGCCACATGGGCGGGAGCAGGTCCGGCGACGCCGGCGGGACACCCAGGAGTGCGGCCAGCCCGTCGACGGCGTCGCGGCCGATGACATCTGTCCGCACCTGGCTCTCCCCACGACCCTCGGAGTACGACGATGCCATCGGGCCGCCTGTCTCAGAAGGGAGGAAGCAGTTCGACACCCTGCGGAGCGCTCACGAAGTAGCGCTCGACCAGGCGTCGGGAGAGCTTCCAGACGCCCGAGCGGCGCTCGTAGACGTCGTGGTAGGTGCAGCCCACCCAGCTGATCCTGCCGTCCGGGTGCACGCACAGGGCGAAGGCGTCGCTGCGGCCGGCCGCGCGATCGGGGTGCTCGAAGCGGGCGGTGTGGTTGGTGGTCCAGTGGTAGGTCTCCTTCCACACCTTCCCGATGACCTCCTGCGAGCGGCGGATCTCCTCGGTGCCGTGGAAGTCGCCGCGCCCGCCCGGGATGAGGTACTCGGCGTCGTCGTGCCAGATGCCCATGAACCGATCGAGGTCGCGGCGGTCGGTGCCCTCGCAGTAGCCGGCGATGATGTCCGCGAACGCGGCCCGGCTCTCCAGTTCGTCGATCCGCTGCTCGACGGAGCGGCTCTCGCTGCTGGTTGTCATGGGCTCAGACCCCGGCCCGTGGCTCGGTCCGGAACTTGTCGGGATAGTTGTCCGGCAGGTCCTCCTCGGCCAGCGGGACGATGTGGTGGTCGAGGACATAGCGATCCTCGCCGGTGGCCTTGTCGTCCTGGTCGAACTCCCAGAAGACGACGGTCCGGGCCGACAGCACGTAGAAGGGGCTCGCGGGCGAGGTGTCGTCGACGAAGCCCATCTTCCGGGCGACCTCGGCGGTCAGGATCTGCCGGAAGGTCCCCTCGGTGACGATGTCGTAGTCGCCGACCACCACGCGGGTCTTCTTCGACTCGATGACGTACGAGCCGTTGTTCACCATCTCGGTGTAGTTGGCGCGGACCTCGTCGATGCCCTTCGGCCCGGTGTCTCCTTTGACGTTTCCGAGGACGCCGTACTCGTGGTAGTTCGGGTCGTCCGACAGCGTCGGCAGGACCATGTCCAGATCCGCGAGCACCTCGCCCTTGGAGTGGTGGACGACCGTCTGGAGATGCTTGAGCTGCAGGGGCGTCCTGGCCTTGTGCATGTGCTCCTGGAAGCTGGTGTAAGTCAGCTCCGGCCTGAAGTCCTTCACTTTCCCTCCTCGGAAACACGGGACCGTCGTGTGACGGTCACGACAAAATTACCTAACCATGTAAACTAATCGCTGGATAGGGAGCCTGCAAGAGCGTTCGGCGAATCAGTGCCGATGCACACAAACCCCCGGCGAAGCGACGAATCTCGGCATGGCCCTGACAGATCGACCGGCGTGGGCACGTGGCGTCCGGAAGCTCGGCAGGCGCATACTTAACAGGGCGAACTTCATACGGCGAAGGCCCAGATTCGGGGTAGGAATGACCACGACCACCAGCGGCTCCATCGACGGCGTCAAGCACGAGCACGCCATCCGGCGCGAGGATCTGACGCGCCTGCGGATGACGCTCGGTCGCCTCGGACGCGTCCTGCGGCAGCAGAACGACGAAGGTCTGAGCTACGCCCTCATCTCGTTGCTGTTCAACATCGGCCGCAACCAGCCCGTGTCCGCCGGCGAGCTCGCGGCATCGGAGGGGGTCTCCCCGCCGTCCGTGACCCGCTCGCTCAACCGTCTCATCGAACTCGGTTACGTCTCACGCAGCCCGGACCCCGCCGACCGCCGGGCCGCTCTGATCGAACTGACCCCCAGCGGTGCCCGCGAGCGTGAGCAGGTGCTGAAGAGCCGCGAGGTCTGGCTCGAAGAGCATCTCGGACGGCTCGACGACACGGAGCTGGAGAGCCTGCTCACCGCGCTGCCGGCCCTTGAGCGGCTCTGTGACCCGGAGCTTCCGCGACTGCCCTGACGGCCCCGGATCGCGGGGCCGTTGGGCCGTGGGGCGCCGGTCAGCGGATCTCGACATCCTGGCGTGAGCGGGCCAGGGCCTCCTCGGCGCCCGTACGACGCACCTCCCGAAGGAAGTTGAACTCGCCGGGCTGGAAGTGGATGTTGCTCAGCGAGGCGCCGACGACGGTGGTCGCCGCGAACGACAGCCCGACACCGAGCTTCTCCAACGAGGCGAAGACCGCGTACTTCTCGGTGACGATGCCGTCCCGCATGATCGACGCGCACATCGCGGCGAGTTCCGACGCCCCGTGCGGGGCGTCCTCGGTGACGCGGTCGACCAGGCCGTAGTCGAGCGCGGTCGGCGCCGACCAGGCGACGTTGCAGTACATGAGTTCCTTGGCGCGCTTGAGCCCGACCGTGGCGAACAGCAGCGACATGTCGCCGTCCACCCCGATGTTGTGCCACCGGGGGGAGCCGAAGGTCGCGTCCTCGCCGGCGACCACCAGGTCCGCGCAGAGCACCAGATAGAGGCCGGTGTCCCAGCAACGGCCACGGGCCTCGACAACGGTCACCTTCCGGCAGTGCAGCAGGCGCTGGTAGAGACCCGTGCGTCCCCACCACGCGTCGTCCAGTGCGATCAGCCGCGCCCGTTGGCTCGGGTGCTTGCGGACGGATCCGCCGGGCGCGTCGACGTACTGGTCCCAGGCGTCGGCGGGATCCCAGCCGGCACACAGGTCGTCGCCCTCGCCTCGGATCAGGACGACCTTCACCTCGTCGTCCCCGTCGACGTCCGCGAGATGGGCCGCGAACGCCGAGGCCATCGCTCGGGTCATGAGGTTTCCCGTCGCGGGCCGCCGGACGGTGATGGTCGCGATGTGGTTCTCGTGGTCCTTGCTGAGCTCGACTCTTCCCTCGTTCACGCGCTCTCCTTCCTGGCTCACGCGCCCTCCTCGGTGAGACCGGACCCGACCGCCGCGCGGTGGATCGTGTAGTGGTCGGCCAGGTCGAACTCCCGGCCCACGCCGTGGGCGTCGTAGACGGCCTGCTGGAGCATCTTCGACATCGTCAGGCCGTCCAGCGGCATGCCGAGGACCGCGGCGGTCATCCGCTCGACCTCCGACTGGAGCCGCGCGGCCGGGACGACCCTGTTGACCAGCCCGATCCGCCCGGCGGTGGGGGCGTCGTGGACGGTTCCCCGAAGCAACCACGACTTGGCCCGGTTGAGCCGGACCGTGAGCGCGGCGAGTACGAAGTTCGACTCGGGCACGTCGAGGAAGGGCGAGCCGAACACGGCGTCCTCACTCGCCACGGCCAGATCGGTGCACAACAGGAGTGCGCTGCCCGCCCCGTGGCATTCCCCGCGGACTTCGGCGACCACGACCTTCTTCGCGAAGCAGGTCGCCTGGTACACGGCTGTCGACGCGACGAAGGCGCGGTGCCAGGTGGTCGGTGCATCGGCCACGGACGGGAAGCCGGTCGGCACCGCCGGCGCGAAATCGGGTCCGGTGGCACGCAGCACGATCGCCTTGACGTGATCGTGGTCCGAAGCCTCGACGACGGCTCCGGCGAGTTCGTCCGCGAAGGCGGGGTCGTGCGACGTCAGCGGGGCGAAGCTCACCGCCTCGATGTACGCCCGGCCGTCGGCCACCCGCAGGTCGACCGCACTCATGAGGTCACCCCCGCGCGGGGATCCGCCGCGCCCTTGCGCTTCTTGTCGGCGTCGAGAGCGCCACCGACGCCGACCTCCTTGGCGGTCTTCCAGAAATCCATCTCGTCCGGCCCCGATTGCAGGAAGTGCGACACCAACAGCCCCGTGATCGAGGGGACGCTGGTGTCCATCACGCCCTCCGCGGCCCGCAGTCGAGACTTCAGATACAGCAGATGGCCGGGCGGACGGGCAGCCATGCCGGCCGCGATCGCGTGGGTGGTCCCGGCGAGCTCGGAGGCCGGCACGACGGTGTCGACAAGGCCGAGATGCTGCGCCTCGGTCCCGCTCATCGGCATCGCGGTGAACCCGGTGCGCCGGGCGGCCTTCATGCCCAGGATCCGGTTGATGTGCACGCTGGCGACGGCGCCGGCCGGGCCCAGGAACCGGGCCTCCAGGGCGCCGATCCGCGTGTCCTCGGCCGCCGTCACCACATCGGCCTTGCACGCGATCATGAAGTAGGCCGCCGCCGCGCAGTAGCCGTGCAGCTGTGCGACCGTGATCTTCGGCGAGCGGGAGATCGCCTGGCTGAACCCCAGCCGGCCCCAGGCCATGTCGGCGCCGTACCGGTATCCGACGGTGAGTGTGCGGCGTCGCTCGTGCGGTCGTTTCTGGCCCCACCGCTCATTGATCTCGTTGCCGCTGCAGAACGACTTTCCGTTGCCGCGTATCACGATGACCCGGACCCGCGGGTCGTCTCCGGCCCGTGCCATCAGCTCGATGATGCGATCACGCATCGGGACGCTCATGGCATTGTGCTTCTCGGGGCGATTCAGCGTCAGATACGCGACGCCCGACGCCCTGTCCACCTCGTACAGCACCTGTTCGGCCGCGGCGGCGATGCTCTCCGGAGTTCCGTACTTCACGCCTTGCCCACCTCCTCCGCTTCTCGCGGTGAGTCCGGCGGTTCGGGCGCGGGCTGCGCCTGTTCGACCACACCGTCGGCCGCGAGTTCATCGATCCGGTCCTGGGGGACGCCGAGGTGCGTGAGCAACTCGCGGGTGTCGGCGCCGAGTTCGGGGGTCCAGTCGCCGACCCGTGCGGGGGTGGCGCTGAGCAGGAACGGGTTGCCGACGGTGCGGACGGTCCCCCATGTCGCGTCCGGCTGCTCGACGACGAAGCCGTTCGCCAGGACGTCGGGGTCCCGTGCCGCCTCGACGAAAGTGTTGACGGGAGCCACCGGTACGCCGTTGTCCCGCATCCGCTGGACCCAGGTGTCCCGGTCGGCGGTCAGGAACGTCTCTTCGAGGATCGGCTCCAGGGCGTCGCGGTGCCGCTCACGGAGCCTGCTCTTCGCGAACCGCGGATCATCGCGCAGGTCGAGCCTGTCGAGGGCCGTGGTCAGCCCGTTCCACACCTTGGTGTCCGTGGCGCCGATGACGATCCAGCGGTCGTCCTCGCAGCGGAACGCGCCCGAGGTCGACGTCACGCGGCCCTGTGTCCGCTTCACTTCGTCGCCGTGGAGGGCGATGGTGACCTCGGCGGTGTGCATGGCCAGACAGGAGCCGACGAGCGAGCCGTCCACCCGCTGGCCGCGTCCGGTCCTCTCCTTGACCAGAAGCGCGGTCAGGATGCCCGTGGCGAGAAAGACGGCGCCCGCCGAGTCCGCCATTCCGCGACTGGCCAGCCGGGGTGTCCCGTCCGGGGTGCGTACGAAGTCCGAGAGGCCCGAGACGGCCTGCGCGACCATGTCGAACATCGGCTCATCGGCGCGTGGACCCAGTGGACCGTAGCCCGCCGCCGCGGCATAGATGAGCTGGGGGTTCTCCTCGCGCAGGGTGTCGTAGCCAAGGCCCAGTCTCTCCATCACGCCGAGCCTGAAGTTCTCTACGACGACATCGCATTCGCGCGCGAGGGCTTTCACGATGTCCCTGCCCGCCGGGGTCGTGATGTCGACGGCGATGGACCTCTTGCCACGGTTGAGGCCCGTGAAGAAGCCGGCGTACCCGTCCGGCGCCTGGCGCAGTCGCCGGTCCCACTCGCCGCCGGGCCGCTCCACTTTGACGACCTCCGCGCCGAGGTCGGCGAGGATACGAGTCGCGTAGGGGCCCTGGAGGAAGCGGGTCAGATCGAGGACCTTGATTCCGTCGAGTGCGCCTGCCGCGGCTCCGGGGGCGCTCATGCGTCCTCCTCCAGGGTGGTCGTGACGAGCACGTCGAGCGCCTCGACGCGACTGCCGTTGATACGGAGGGGGTTGACCTCCAGGGTGTCCAGTCGTGGTCCGACGGAGAGGGCGGCCCGGCTGATCGCCACGATGGCCTCGCTCAGCGCGTCGATGTCGGCGGCCCGGCTTCCGCGCGCGCCGCGCAGCAGGGCGGCGCCCTTGAGCTCGTCGAGCATCCGGCGCACCTCGCGGGCGTCGACCGGCAGCACGCGCAGGCTGGTGTCCTTCAGAACCTCCACCCAGATGCCCCCGAGGCCCACGGCCAGCACCGGCCCGAAGGTCGGGTCGACCGTGACGCCGACCAGGAGTTCCTGGCCGGGCTCCCGCATCGGCGAGACGAGCACGCCGCGCAGATCGGCGTCTGGGACATGACGGGTCACCGTCGCCACGATCGAGTCGTACGCCGCCGCCGCGTCCTCGGCGCCTTCGACGCCGAGCACGACTCCGCCGACGTCGGACTTGTGCGCGACCGCCCGCGAACAGATCTTCATCGCCACCGGTCCGCCGAGCCGCACCGCCTCGGCCGCGGCCTCGGCCGGGGAGTTGACGAGGCCGGCCGGGACGACGGGTACACCGGCTGCCGCGAGCAGGGCCCGGCCCTCGTCCTCGGCCCAGGTCCGGGCACTCGGGCCCGCGGCGACCGCGACGGCCGGCGCCTCCCGATCGGTGTGCGCCAGGAGTGAGTTCCGCTGCTCGACCCATCGGACGACATGACCGAGGGACGTGACCGCGAGGTCGACGCCGGGGAGCAGGAACAGCTTGTTCTCGGAGAGCAGTGACACGGCGTACGGCGAGACGTCCAGGCAGGTGTTGGACGAGAGGAAGACCGGCACCGGTGCCGCGGCCACGATCTCGCCGACGATCTTCATCCGGCTTTCGATGAACGTCGGGTCCGCCGGGCGCTCGTCCGGCAGCGGCGTCATCATCGAGAACATGAAGTCGATCCCGTCGTCACCGACGGCGATCTCCATCAGGTCGTCCTCGGCCTTCGTCGGACGCGGTCTCGCTCGCGCGTGGCCGAAGCCGGTGGTGTCGAGAGGGTTGAGGATCGAGGCGAACTCGGGGAGGTGCGCGGCCAGTTCGGCGCTGGTGTCGTCCTGCCAGGCGGGCAGGGCAAGGCTGTTGACCGAGGCGAGGTCGGCGATGATGTTGCAGCCGCCGCCCGACGAGGTCACTACGCCCATGCGCCGGCCCTCCGGGAGGCGCGGGCTGTAGCCGAACACCCCGGCGGTCGCGACCAGTTCCTCGACGCTTTCGACGCGGACCATGCCCGCCTGCCGGAACACCGCGTCGACCACGGCGTCGTCGGTGGCCATCGCGCCCGTGTGCGCCATGGCCGAGCGCATGCCTTCCTCGCTTCGCCCGGCCTTGTAGACCACGATCGGCTTGCCGGCCCGCAGAGCCTTCGCGCCGAGCTCGAAGAGACGGTCCGGCTCGCGCACGGTCTCCAGGAACAGGGCGACACTGCGGGTGTTCTCGTCCTCGATCAGATAATCCAGGACGTCGAGGCTGGTCAGCACGGCCGAGTTGCCCACCGACGCCCACAACGTCGAGCCCACGCCGTGCGCCTGGGCGAACTGGTAGGTCGCCCGCGCCATCGAGCCACTCTCGAACACGGCGCCGACGGGACCCGCCACGGGCGCGGACTCGGTGGCCACCGCCCAAGGAGCCACCCCGTCCACCGCGTTGATGAATCCGATGGTGTTCGGCCCCATGATCGTCAGATCGAGCTCGACCGCGCTCTCCGCCAGCCGGCGCTGCCGATCACGTCCGTCGGCTCCGGTCTCCCCGTATCCGGAGGCGAGGACGACGGCGTTCTTGATGCCGGCGGCGGCGGCGTCCCGGAGTATGGAGTCGACGCGGTTCGGGCCCACCATGATGTAGGCCAGGTCGACGCGCTCGCCGAGGTCGCGCAGGGTCGGGACGGTCGGCTTCCCGAAGATCTCGTCGTACTTGGGGTGGACGAAGCGCACGTCCTTCACCCCGCCGCCGAGCGCCAGGGCGTTGAGGAGATTCCGCGCCCAGCTGGAGCTTGGGGATGCCCCCACGACCGCGATGCTGCGGGCGCCGAAGAAGCGGCGCAGCCGGACCGGCTCGACGATCGAGCGTCGTGCCGCGTAGTCAACGGTGAGCATGGAGCGTGACTCCTCGAACCTCGGGCGATTTATTTAGCTACGCAAAGTATTCTACATGTCTGACCGCCGGGCAAGTACCGGACCGGTTCTCGATGCCCTCGGCCGCGGTCACCTCCGCGGGTGACCAGGGACTTCCGGGCGGACCGAACCAGGGCCTGTCGTTCGGATCAGGCGCTAGCCGAAGTAGGCGGTGTTGAGCTCGGCCCCCTGGAGCGTGGCCGGTGTCCCGGTGGCGGCGATCCGTCCGTCGCGGAGCACGATCATCCGCTCGGCGGCTCTCGCCAGGCGATCGCTGTTCTGCTCGACGACCAGCATCGAGATGCCCTCGGCCTGGAGCGACCGCAGGGACGAGTAGATCTTCTCGACCACCACGGGTGCGAGACCCAGTGACGGCTCGTCAAGGAGCAGGAGTTTCGGCCGCTGAATGATCGCGCGGGCCAGTGAGAGCATCTGCTGCTCTCCGCCGGACAGCAGGCCGGCGAGCTGTGTGCGCCGTTCGGCCAGAATCGGGAACAGTTCGTACACCAGGTCCCGCACTTCCGCGAGCCGGCGTCGCACGGCACGCCGGCTCAGCCGCATCGCGGAGATCTGGAGGTTCTCCTCGACCGTGAGCGGGCGCAGTACGCGATGCCCTTCGGGCAGGATCACGATCCCCTTGCGGACGGCGGCGGCGGTCGACAACCCGTTCACGCGCTCGCCCCGGAACAGGACCTCCCCCGACCTCGGCCTGAGTCCTCCGCTGAGGGCCCGCATCAGGGTCGTCTTCCCCGCGCCGTTCATCCCGACCAGGCCGAGCAGTTCGCCCTCGTCGAGAGTGAAGGACACATCGTGAAGGACGGTCCGGTGGTCGCCGTAACCGACCCTCAGATCGCGTACGTCGAGAAGCGGCGCGTTCATCCGGGAACCCCCAAGTAGGCTGAGATGACCTCTTGTTGCGCGAAGACCTCTTTGGGCGGGCCTTCGGCGATGACCTGGCCGTGGTCCAGGACGTAGACGCGGTCGCACGCGCTGGTGATGAGAGGCAGGTTGTGGTCGACCAGGACCACACCGAGGTCGCGGGCACCGAGCGCGCGGACGGTCGCGGCGATTTCCGCGCGTTCGAACTCGGTCAGCCCGGCACCCGGCTCGTCGAGCAGCAGGAACGCCGGGTCGAGCATCAGGTTCCGGGCGATCTCGACCAGCCGGAGCACACCGTACGGCTGGTCTCCCGCCAGGCTCTGCGCGCGGTCGGCCAGGGCGAGGCCGGTGAGCAGCGTCATCGCCCGTTCGCGGCCGGCCAGCGCTTGCCTGCGGGCGGCCGGGCTCAGCAACGACTGGCGGAACCACCCGACCTTTCCGATGCCGTCTCCGGCGAGCATGACGTTCTCCAGCAGGGTCAGTTCGGGGATCACCTTCGGGCTCTGGAACGTCCTGCCGATCCCGGACCGCACGAGATTCTGCGGAGGTACGCCGAGGATCTCGTCGTCGCCGAGGCGGACGGAGCCCGTCGCCCGGACGTCCCCGGTGATCGCGTTGAGGAGCGTGGTCTTGCCGGCACCGTTGGGGCCGATGAGCCCGATGACCTCACCGGTGGCGAAGGTGATCGAGACGTCGTCGACCGCCGTGTTGCCGCCGAAGGCGACCGACACACCGCGCACCTCGACCCGCAGGTCCCGGTGTACGGCCTTGACGGAGTCCGCGAGGTAGCGCGTCACGGTCCCGGTCGCGTCACCACCGCCGTCACCGGTACCGCCACCGCCGCCGCCCGGATCCGCCGGCTCCAGGGCATCGGCGGTCCCCGCCGGGTCCGGTCCCCGTCGCGGGACGATCCACTTCATGAGGCTGTCCAGCCAGCCGGCGATACCTCCGCTGGCGATGACGACGAGCACCAGAATGCCCACGCCGTAGACCAGGTCCTGCGCCTGGCTGGTGGCCAGCGAGAGCTCGTCCATCACCAGGATGGCGACGACACCGAAGACGGGACCGAGGAAGTAGCCGCCGCCACCGAGGATCGCGGCGAGCAGCAGCGCGACCAAGCGCGTGAAGCTGAAGGTGTCGAGGTCGATCACCAGCTGGAAGTGGGCGAAGAGGACGCCGGCCAGCCCGGCGAGCGCACCTGAGAGCGCGAAGGCGACGAGCCGGGTCGAGTCGGGCGAGACGCCCACCGCGGCGAGGACTCGGGGTCCCTCGCGCAGCGCGGTCAGCTTGCGCCGCATCGCCGAGCGGTGGATGCGCAGGACCAACTCGTAGGTGAGCCAGGCGAAGAAGGCGGCGAGCCAGTAATACGGCAGGAGGCCGCCGGTGAACTCGTAACCGAAGAGCGTGGGCATCGGAACGGCGTAGATGCCGATCGTGCCGCCGCTGAACTTCTCCCAGTTCACCATGATCTCGGCGAGCGCGAGCGCGAACGCGAGTGTCTGGATGGCGAGGAACAGTTCGTTGAGGCCCCTCGTCGGTACGGCCACCAGAACGGACAACGCGGTGGTGACCGCGACAGAGATCAACAGGGCAGGCCAGAAGGGCAGTCCGAACTGGACCTCAAGGTAGACGCTGGTGAACGCGCCGGCGCCGTAGGTGATGACGATCGAGAGGTTGAAGATGCCCGCGTAGCCGTAGACGATGTTGAACGCCGCCGTGAGGATGTAGGCGATGACCCCGGCGGACGCCAGATGGACGTAGTAGTCGTTGCCGCCGGCGACCAGCCCGATGATCACCAGTACCAGTGGCCCCGCCACGTGTTTGGCCCAGGCCGAGGTCAGTGCGCGCCGGGGTCCGCCGGCCTTCCGCGGGGCGCCGGTCACCTCGGGGCGAGCGGCCTTGTCCAATCCGATGATGCTCATACGCGCTCAGCCGTTCCGCGGAAGGTGAACAGCCCTGTCGGCCGCACGAGCAGCACCAGGGACAGGATCACGAAGAGTGAGGTCAAGTGGTAACTGGCGGCGATGTGCTGGTCGGTGAACGTCATCACGAAGCCCGCCACGACGGCACCGCCCACCGCGCCGAAGAGACTTCCGAGGCCGCCGATGACGGCGCCGACGAGGGTCAGGACGAGAAGGGTCGGCGCCACGTCGACCGAGACGCTGCCGAGGGAGGCCTGGAACATGCCCCCGATGACCAGGCAGACGCCCGAGACGACCCAGGCGAGCAGTTCGAACCGCACCGTGCGGACGCCGTAGACCTGCGCCAGCTCATGGTCGAAGGAGACGGCGGAGAGGTGGTGCCCGATGAGCGTTCTGTCGAACAGGAACCACATCACAAGCAGGAGCAGGAGCGACAGGCCGATGACCAACAGCCGCTGCCTGGACGTCTCGTAGCCGCCGATCGAGACCGATCCATGGATCCAGGGCTGCACGATCGAGGGCTCCCCTCCGAACCATGTCCGGGTCAGGAAGCTGAGGAGCAGGCCGAAGCCGAGCGTGGCGAGGGTGAGGCCGATGACCGGCGCCCCTTTTCGCTGCGCGGGAACGATCGCGATGGCGTAGCAGAGAGCGCCCAGAACGCCGCCGGCCATGATCGTGAGAAGGACGCCGACCGCGCCGCTGCCCGCTCCCCACGAGGCGCACGCCGCGCCGGCGAAGACACAGAAGTTCCCCGCCCCGAAGTTGACGACTCCGCTCACGCGGAAGACCAGACTGACCGCCAGGACCAGCGGAATCAGCACCGCCGCCTGGGACAGGCCGGTCACGACCAGCGAGATCATTACGCACTCCCTTGTGCTTCGGGATCGGCCGGAACCAGAATCTTTCACGTGGCTAACTGATGTGAGACTGAGGTCGCGCGCCATCCGTGTCAAGGGTTTGGGGGAACCTTCCGCATCGGCCGACACGGACACTGCCAGATTTACTTAGCGTGGTGTAGCGTTCATCACCCGATCACAGAGAGGGCCCTCGTATGACCACCGAGCCGCTGCTTCGCCTCTACCACACCGGCATCATCGCGGACAGCCTCGACAACGCGATGGCGGCCATGGGCGATGCCCTGCGCCTCGACTGGGCGCCGCCGTTGACCTCCACGGTGCCGCTGGAGTGCCCGGACGGCATCGTCGGGCGTGAGGTCCGGTTCACCTACTCGCTCCAGGGCCCGCACTTCATCGAACTGCTGGAGCAGATCGACCCGGCTCCCTATCTCAATGTGACGGGCGGACGGCGGGTCCACCATCTCGGTTACTACACCGACGACCTGCGCGCCGCGGCGGCGATGCTCGAAGCCAAGGGATACCGGCGCGAGTTGAACGGCGTCGACGAGGACGGCGGTATCGGCCGCGCCACCTTCCACTACAACCCCGAGTCGCCCGGCATGTGGATCGAGCTCGTCTCGCACGAGGTGGCCGAACAGATCGACGGCTGGATCGCCGACGCGGCGGCGGCCAAGAACATCCCGTACGTCTCCCCGTTCGCATGAGCGGGCCGCTGGCCGGCCTGCACGTCCTCGACCTGTCGACGTACGTCGCCGGCCCGTCGGCGACGATGACGCTCGCCCAACTCGGCGCGGACGTCGTACGGGTGGACCCCTCCGGAGGAGCGACGGACACCCGGCGGCTCCCGCGCGCCGCTGACGGCACCAGCCTGTACTGGGCCGGCCTGAACAAGGGCAAGCGCTCGGTCGAGGTGGATCTGAGGTCGGAGTCGGGGCGCGATGTGGTCCGCTCGCTCCTGGCCGCACCCGGGAGCGGCCACGGTCTGCTGGTCACCAACGCGGTCGGCCAGTCGTGGCTCGACTACGAGGAACTCAGGCGGGTCAGGCCCGACGTCATCGTCGCCCACGTCAGGGGCCGCCGCGACGGGCGTCCGGCCGTCGACTACACGATCAACTCGGAGGTGGGCCTGCCGTGGCTGACCGGACCCACGGACAGCTCGCTCCCGGTCAACCATGTCCTGCCGGCCTGGGACCTGCTCGCCGGCCTGCACGTCGCCCTGGCCCTGGTGGCGGCTCACTCCGAGCGCGTCGCCACAGGCCGAGGCCGGCTCGTCGAGGTCAACCTCGCGGACGTCGCCGCCGCGACCATGGCGCACCTGGGCTTCGTCGCCGACGCGGTGGTGAACGGGGCAGGACGGCTCCGGGACGGCAACTACCTCTACGGCAGCTACGGTTGCGACTTCGCGACCGGTGACGGCCGGAGGGTCATGGTGGTCGCCCTGACGGCTCGTCACTGGAACAAGCTCGTCGGGCTGACGGGGACACGTACCGTTCTGGAGAGCCTTCAGCGGACGCTCGGCGTGGACTTCGGCGAGGAAGCGGCGCGATACGAGCACCGGGACCTGATCTCGGCGATCCTCGCCCCCTGGTTCTCCGCGCACACCCACGCCGAAGCCGTCGCGGCGCTCGACGCCGGCCATGTCCTGTGGGGCGACTACCGGACGGTCGGCGAGTTCGTGGGTGATCCGCTCGTGACCGCCAACGACCTCTTCCAGCAGGTGGATCAGCCAGGTGTGGGGTCCTTTCCGGTTCCGGGTCCGGTCGCTCGATCAGCCGGCTGGGGGCCGGACAAGCCCGGCCCAGCGCCTCGACTCGGCGCCGACAACGACACAGTCGTCAATGAGTGGTTGCGGACGGAGGGCCGGCAGGCATGAGCGGCACAGAGCGGCTTTTCCTCACCTTCACGCACCTCGGTGACGCCACCCGGCACGCCGAGTACAACGCATGGCACCAGCTCGACCATCTGCCGGAGAACAAGCTGCTTCCCGGCGTCGCCTGGGGGGACCGCTGGGTCCGCACCCCTCGGTGCGCGGCGGCCGGTCATGTGGGTGACATCGCGTACGAGCCGGTCCAGTACGCCGTCGCCTACGGCTTCCGTTCCCCGCTGGAGCCGGCGCTGCGGGACTGGACCGAGCTCAATCAGAGAGCTCTCTGGTGGGGGCGGCGTCCCGAACTGGCCTGGACCGAGCGGCGACCGGCCGGCTTCTTCCACCCGGTCAAGGAGTACGCGGCTGCCCGCGTTCTCGTCGCGGCGCCGGCACTGCCGCACAGACCGCATCGCGGCATCCACCTCACGCTGTCCAGGACGGCATCCCCCTCCGTACCCGCCGGTGCCTCCCACTTCGAGGCGCTCGACCGGGAGTTGATCCCGGCGGTACTGACGCTTCCGGGGGTCGCGGGTGCGGCGACGTACCGGTTCGCCGAGGGGGCCGGTGGACTCGGGTCGCCGGCCCCGGGCGCCGACAGCGACCTGACGGTTCGGATCCTGTATCTCGACGGCGACGTCCTGGAGACGAGCTCTCTCATCGAGAACGAGCGGCCGGAGTGGATCGGGCGCTCCAGCGCGCCCGGCGACGCCGAGCACGTTCTGCTCAGCACTCCGCTGCTGTCGATCCGGCCCTGGGAGTGGGACTGGTTCGACCGCGGGGCCTGATCCGGGAGAAGGGCCCTGGGCGGTGTCGTCAACGTCCCGGCCGGCTCACGACGCCCGGCTCGGTACACAGCAGCTCACCACGACCGAGGCCGCGCACGTGGCGGAACAGGCGAGCGCGGCCCAGGTCAGCCCGGTCGCCGTCGCCTCCCCCGCCGGACCGGCGGTCGCACCGACCAGGGCCGCGGTGACCGCGCTGCCCACCGCCCCGCCGACGGCCCGCAGGAGGATGTTGACGCTCGTGGCACTGCCCGTCTCCCCCGGCTCGACCGAGTCGACGATGAGTCCGGGCAGCGTGCCGAACGTCGCCCCCGCGCCGCAGGACGTCAGCACGACCGATGCCAGCAGCAGCGACAGGCGCCCGTCGACCCCGATCAGCATCAGCGGCCCGAGCGCGCCCGCGACACCCCCGGCCGCCAGCGCGATCCGCCGGCCCCACATTCTCGCCACCGCCGTCGCGGTCCTGCTGCTCAGGTAGTTGCAGATCGCGATCGGGACCATCACCACACCGATCGCGCTGAGGCTGAGTCCCACGCCGTACTGACTGCTGCGGGGGGCGAGACCGACGCGGGTGATGAGGACCGGGGTGCTGTAGAGGCTCACTCCCATGAGCAGGCCGGTGAGGTGTGCCGCGAGCACATCGCGGCGGGCGAACAGCCTCAGCTCCACCAACGGGTGTGCCGCGCGGAGTTCGAGCCGGATCCACAGGAGCAGGAGGACGAGGGCGACTCCCCCGAGAACCAGCACTCCGGCGCTCGACCAGCCCCACGAGTTGCCTTGGCTGATGGCCAGCAGCGCGCACACCGTGGCGGCGATCAGAACGATCGCGCCGGGCACGTCCAGTCGCGGCTTGCCGTCCACCGGCACCACCGCCGGCAGGCCGCCGGCCACCGCGAGGGTGACGAGCAGCGCGAGCGAGGTGGCACCGCCGTACGCCGCCCGCGGACCGAAATGCTCCGCCACGTACGTCGTGAGCGGGTACGCCGCCCCGGCGCCGAGCGCCGTCGTGATCGACAGGAGCGCGACCAGTCGCGTCATCGCCGGACCGGTGAACAGATCTCGGGCACAGGCGATGGTCATCGCCACCAGGGCCACCGCGACGCCCTGGAGCGCACGTCCGGTCAGAAAGACCCCGAACTCTGTCCCGACGGCGGAGATCGCGCAGCCAAGGGTGACGAAGGCGCAGACAACGATCATCGCGGGCCTGCGCCGGCGCCCGTCCGCGAGCCGGCCGAGCAGCGGCGTCAGTGTGGCGCCGACGAGCAGGGTGATGGTGTACGACCACTGGGATGCCTCGGTGCCGACACCGAAGGTCTGCTGGACCTGCGGTACCAGCGGCGCGCCGAGGGTGACGACCGCCGCCGAGACCAGGGCAGTGCAGACCAGGAGTGCCGACAGGGCCCGGCCGCGCATCCCGGGCGCCGGTGCCCGATCGCTCAGAGGGTCACCGTCAGCCTGTCCACCGACCGCATCTTCAAGCCTGCCCACTCGGGCTCGAACCCGTCGGCCAGACGCATGTCGGGGAAGCGGTCGAGCAGCACGTTCGAGGCCATCTCCAGCTCCGATTTCGCCAGCATCGCGCCCAGGCAGAAGTGCCGTCCGGAACCGAAGGCGAACGTGTCACCGGCCGCCGTGAAGGTCTTCGCGTGGTCGAGGTCACCGCGGTGGAAGTCGAAGGTGTCCGGGTCGGCGAACCGCTCCTCGTCGCGGTTCGCCGATGCCATGAGCAGCATCACCAGGGAGCCGGCGGGCAGCCGCCTGCCCTGGACTTCGACATCCTGGGTGATCTTGCGGCCGTTCATCTGGGAGGGCGGGCTGATCCGGAGGGTCTCACTGATCGCGGGAATGAGCTGGGAGCGATCGTCCCGCACCTCCTCGAACAGCTCGCGCTCCCGCAGGAGATACGCCAGCATGCTGGCCAGAGCCTTGCCCGTGGTCTCCGAACCGGCGTTGAGCAACTGCGTGACATGGGTGAGGATCTCCAGGTCCGCCAGTCGCTCGCCGTCGATCTCGGCGGTGATCAGCCCGGAGATGAGGTCGTCACCGAGGTTCGAACGACGGTCTTCGACCACGGGGGCGAGGTACTCCCACAGTTCCTTCGTCGCCCGGCGACCGCGTTCGTCGATCTCCGGGTCGCGGGCGAGATTGCCGAGGAAGGCGACGTGACGGCTGTACCAGTCGAAGAACCGGTCGTAGTCGCTGTGCGGCAGCCCGAGCATGTCGGTGATCACATAGACCGGGAGGTAGTAGCCGAAGTCGGCCAGGAGGTCGACGGTGTCGCCCGGCCGGAAGCCGCGCGTGATGTGCTCGGACGCCGAAGCGACGGAGCGGTCCAGGATCGTCGCGACATTGCGCGCGATGACCGGCGCCCACTTCTGGAGGCCCTTGCCACGGAAGTACGGGGTGACCAGAGCCTTCTTGCGGCTGTGTTCCGCGCCGTCCATCTGAAGCATCGAGCGGCCGAACACGGGCTGCAGGCTGACCTCGTAGTTCTGGGTGGAGAACAGCGGGTTGCGGTAGGCGGATCCGACGTCGGCGTGCTTGCTGATCAGATAGCCCTGGTAGCCGTCGTCCCAGTGCACCGGGTCCTCGGCCCGCAGCCGACGGTAGAAGGCGTCGGGATCGGCCGCGACCTCGGGCGAGAGGAATCCGGGTAGCGTCTGAGCTGCGGTGTTGGTCATCGCGACGTCGCCTCCTGCGCGATCTCGTCCAGTCGGTATCCAGGGGTGCCCCCGGTGAGGGGCATGACGGTCAGCGAGAGGCCGCCGTCGACGGGCAGATCTACGCCGGTGATGTGCCCGGCGCGCGGACCGGCGAGGAAGAGCACCGCCTGGGCGATGTCCTCGGCGCGTCCGATCTTCCGCATGGGCGAGACCGCTTCGCGGTAGCGTCGGTTCGCCTTCGCGGCGGCGTCCTCCCGGTCGCCGAAGGACCCGCGGGTGAGGCCGGTGTCCGTCGGGCCGGGCGAGACGCAGTTGGCACGGATCCCGTAACGGCCCCATTCGACCGCCATCTGCTGGACCATCACCCGGAGAGCCGCCTTGCTGGCGCTGTACATCCCCAGTGGTGGGGTCGGATGGGTGGCGGAGATCGAGGCCGTGGCGACGATGGAACCGCGCGAGTCACGCAGCGCCGGGAAGGCCGCCCGCGCCAGCAGGAAGGTCGCCCGGGTGTTGACGTCGAACGTCCGCTGATAGGCGTCGAGGCTGAGATCCTCGATCGCGCCGACGGAGCTGATCCCGGCGTTGCTCACGAGAGCGTCGAGACCGCCGAAGACCGAGACGGCTTCTTCCACCGCCTCGCCTACCGCCGACGGATCGCTCAGGTCGACGGCCACTGGCAGGCAGTCGGCCCCTGTCCCCCGGAGCTCCGAGGCGAGCGACCGGATGGAATCGGCGTCACGGTCCAGCAGTGCCAGCCGCACCTGCCCGGCTCCGTCGCTCCCGGCCGCCCGCGCGGCCAGCGTCGCCACCGCGTGCCCGATCCCACTGCCCGCACCCGTGATGACGTATCGCACCGGAACCTCCAGATCATTCATTTAGCTATGTGAAATAACACGATAGAAGTGAGGCCCACCACCGTCAAGGGACGTGCTCAGCCCATGAGCCGGATCGGCATGGCGAGGGGAGTCCGCAGCGAACGGCCGCCCCAGCGGAGGTCGGCCTCGACCAGTCTCGCGCCGGGAAACCCGCGTACGACGGCGCCGAACAGCGCCGTCGCCTCCATCCGCGCCAGACCGGCCCCCAGACAGAAGTGCGGCCCGAGGCCGAGCGAGACATGCGCGCGACTGTCCGGACGCTCGATGTCCAGCTCGTCCGCGTGCGCGAAGACGGCGGGGTCCCGGTTGGCCGCGGCGAGAACACCGATGACCGTGTCGCCGGCCTCGACCGGCACGCCGTCGATCTCCCGGCTCTCCTTCGCGACGTACGGAAGGAAGTGCGCCGGCGTGACGAATCGGAGCAACTCCTCGACCGCCGCCGGGACCCGCTCCGGTTCCGCGACGAGCCGGTCCCACTGATCCGGGTGGCGCAGCAGCTCAAGAAGGCCGATGGCCAGCAGATTGCTGGTCGTCTCATGACCGGCGAAGATCATCAGTGCCACCATGGCCATCGCCTCCTCGTGGGAGACCACGCCGCTCTTCTCCGAATCCAGGAGCGCGGCCACGAGGCCGGTCTCGGAGCCGCTCGCCCGCTGGCGCGCGACGAGCACGTCGATATAGGCCATCAGCCGCCGATAGGCCTCATCGGCCTCGATCGCCGCGCTTTCGGAGTCGGCGTTGAACTTGTTCTCAGCGATCTTCTGGGCCCAGGAGTGGACCATGTCGAGGTCGTCGATCGGGATGCCCAGGAGATCACCGAGAACCTGGAGAGGCAGTGAGTAGGCGAACTTCTTGAAGTCGGCCTCACCGCCGCCCGCCGCGAGTGAGGCCAGATTGCGGTCGACCCGTTCGGTCACCTTACTCTGCATCTCGCGAGCCAGGCTGCGCGCCGAGAACGGCGGCTGGACGGCCTTGCGCACGCGTGGGTGGTCCGGCGGATCCATCCGTACCAGCTGATGGAACTCCTGGTCGAGAACACGGCCGAAGGCGGCACCCCCATGAGGGCTGAACTCCCGCTTCGCACGCTCGTAGCGGGCGGAGGTCTTCGTCCCCTGGCGGCTGTAGAGAATGTTGTTGTCCCCCAGCAGCTCCCGCACCTGCTCGTGCCGGCTCAGAATCACCACATCCCCCTGTTTCCACACGGGGATCTCGTCGCGGAGCCGGTTCCAGATGGGATAGGGATCCGCGAGCCTCTCGCCGTCTCCGGCCAGCAACGCGGTCACATCGTCCCGCAGAGCGTTCATGCCTGCGCCTCCACTACGAGCTTGCCGACGACGCGACCGGTGAGCAGATCGGCGAATGCCGAACCCGCGGCGGCCCAGCCGGATGCCAGGTGAATCTCCTGGTCGAGCGCTCCCGACGCGATCATGTCCGCGAGCGCACGGCGCGCGGCGGCGTTCTCCGCGGCGAAGTCGGCGGCCCGGAAACCCTGGATGGTCAGGGAACGGGTCACCAGCCGGAACCAGTTGTCCAGGGGCAGCGGCGGGATCACCGCCGCGCCGATGCCGGACATCTGCCCGCACAGGGCGACGCGGCCGAGCGGTCGAAGCCGCTCGACAAGCCGTGCGGAAGCCTCGCCCCACACATTGTCGAAGACCGCGTGCAGACCGTCGGGCGCCAGGCGGTCGATCTCGGCCTGCCAGTCCGCGCGACGGTGGTCGACAGCGGGGATGCCGAGTCGGTCGAGGCCGTCCACCTTCTCCAGGCCACCCACAAGGCCGATGACATCGGCGCCGCTCGCCGCGATGAGCTGTGCGGCGACCTGGCCGACCCCGCCGAAGGCGCCCGTGACGACGATCTTCTCGCCCGTACGCGGGCGGAGCACCCGCGTCACGCCGAAGTAGGCCGTCAGGCCGGTCAGTCCGAGCAAGCCGACGGCGTGATGAAGGGCCACGCCGTCCGGAGCGTCGTACCGCTCGGCAGCGGCGGCCGGAACGCACACCTTCGTGGCCCAGGCACCCGGCGCGATCACGGTGTCGCCCACGGCGAATTCGTCGGCGCGGGACTCCACCACGGTGCCGACGACACCGGCGGGCGGGACGAAGCCGGCGCCCTCCGACCGGAGACGGATCCGCTGCGAGGGATCCAGGGAGGCGTACCGAACGTCGACGACGATCTCGCCGTCCGCCGCGCCCGGCAACCGCCGCTCGACCACCTCGAACGAAGCGGCGGTGATCGGATCCGCGCCGTCATGGGTGAGCCGGGCTTCGTATGTCGTGGCCGACGCCGCCATGGAGTCCCCTTCACATCCAACGATAAATTAGCATGGTTAATCGAATCTGCCGCCGTCCCTCCCGGAACAGCTCACGAGAGCCGGCCGCCGAGGGCGGAGGCGCCCTACCGAAGAGGGTCCACGGTGCGGTGGCCGCCGACGGCCGCCGCCAGACGTGCGAGGTGGTGGCGCCGATCGCCCAGAAGGTGCTCGATGGTGGTGAGCCGCATCGCGTAATGGCCGACCTGGTACTCCATCGTCAGGCCGATCCCACCGTGCAACTGGATCACCTCCTGGCCGATATGACGGCCGGACTCCGCCGCCCGGAGCTTGGCCCGCGACGCGGCCTCGATGCCTTCGGCCTCGTCGCCGTCAGCGAGCACCATCGACGCCCAGAGCACGGTGCTGCGCGCGAGTTCGAGGGAGACATACATGTCCGAGGCGCGGAACGCGAGGTTCTGGAACGCGCTCAACGGCTTCCCGAACTGGTGGCGGTCGCGCAGATGGTCGCGTGTCATCTCCAGCGCGCGCTCCATGGCGCCGAGCGCCTCATGCGCGTACGCCACCCGCGCACGCGCTCGCGCGTACTCGATCGTGCCGCTCGCGTCGGCCGCCGGGTCGCCGAGGGGCTCCGCGGCGGTTCCGTCGAAGGTCACCCGGGCCGCGCGGCCCCCGTCGTAAGTGCTGAACGAGGTCCGCTCGCCCTGGGTCGTCGTGAAAAGCGCCGGCGTTCCGCCGGCCTCGGCGACCACCACGAGCAGGTCCGCACGCGCTCCGTTGAGCACGGGCGAGACGCTGCCGTCCAGCACCCAGCGGTCACCGTCGCACCGGGCGATGACCCCCGGACCACCTACGTACGCGGGCAGGACAACGCCCTCCGCGATCCCGGAGACATTGGCGCCGGCCCGCGCGAGGAGTCCGCCGCAGAGCACGACGGCCTCGACGAAGGGCTCGGGGGCCAGCACGCGCCCCATCTCCTCGGCCACCAGCCCGACCTCGACGGGTCCGGCGCCCATACCGCCGGCCTCCTCCGCGAACGGCAGACCGAGAACTCCCATCTCGGCGAGCCGGGACCACATGCCCTCGTCGAAGCCCGGTTCCCCGGCCGTGGCCTCGCGGCGGCCGTCGATCGTGGCGTAGGTCTTGCTCAACAGACCACGTACGGCGTCCCGGAGGGCGCGCTGCTCGTCGGTGTGGTCGAAGTCCATGTCTCAGAGCCCCAGGATCGTGCCGGCGATGATCTGTCGTTGCACCTCGTTGGAGCCGCCGTAGATGCTGGCGGCCCGCAGATGGAGGTACGAGGGTGCCGCCGGGCGCGTCCACGCCGGCGCCCCCGCGGCCGGATCACTGGAAAGTCCCTGCTCGCCCGCGAGGTTGAGCACGAGCTCGGTGACCGCCTGTTGCAACTCGGATCCCGCGAGCTTGAGGACGGAGGAGGCGGGCTGGGCCTTGCCGTCCGACGACTCGGCGGCGACCCGGATCGAGGTGAGCTCGATCGCCAGCAGGTCGTTCTCCAGCCGCGCGAAGTCCGCCGCCAGAAGCGGATCCTCGCGCAGCCGGTCCCCGGCCCACGTCTTGGCCTCCGCCAGCAGCCACTTGGTTCCGCCCACACCCGCGATCCCCGCGCGCTCGTTGCCGAGGAGGAACTTGGCGTAGTGCCATCCGTGGTTCTCCTGACCGACGAGGTTGTCGACAGGCACCCGGACGTCCTGGAAGAAGACCTCGTTGACAAGGCTCCCGCCGTCGATGAGCCGGATCGGCCGGACGGTGACACCCGGCGTCGTCATGTCGATGAGGAGGAAGGAGATACCGGCCTGCTTGCGGGGAGCGTCCGGATCGGTGCGTACCAGGGTGAAGATCCAGTCGCCGTACTGGGCGTAGGAGGTCCAGGTCTTCTGGCCGTTGACGACGTAGTGGTCGCCGTCGCGCACGGCCGAGGTGCGCAGAGCGGCCAGATCCGATCCGGCGTCGGGCTCGGAGAATCCCTGCGACCACCAGATGCCGGCGTTCCGCGTGGCGGGCAGAAAGCGCTCCTTGAGCTGCTGGGAGCCGAACGCGGCGATGACGGGACCGACCATGGAGGCGTTGAACGTGATCGGCGGCGGGACGCAGGCCGCCTGCATCTCCTCGTGCCAGATGTGCCGCCGGAGCGGAGTCCAGTCCCTGCCGCCCCATTCGACCGGCCAGTTGGGCACGGCGATCCCGGCGGCGTCGAGCGTTCGCATGGACTCGACCATCTGTTCCTTGGTGAGGTCCTCGCGGGCCGCCACCGTGTCCCGGATGTGCTGGGGCACCTGGGTGGTGAAGAACTCCCGCAGTTCGGCGCGGAAGGCCGCGTCCTCAGGTGACAACCTCAGTTTCATGCCGCTCCTTCGAGGCGTTCGCCGAGGACGGGGGCAGCGCCCCCGGAGATTCACTTAACATCGCTAAATAACATCCTCACCGTCGCATGGCTCACAAGCCGTGTCAAGAACATCCCCGGGCCCGCCCACACCACCGCTCCATGGGCGACGGCCACTGACCCTCCACCCACCACCACGAACCACCCCCAGGGCGAGGTCTTCCCCACCCGTCCCCGACGAGAGGAATCATCCGATCTCACGAGGTGGAGCGAGATCATTTCGAGCGATCAGACGCCATGGATGCGAGCAAATAGGACTCACGGGAATCGAGCGGACCGCAGAGATCGGATGCTTGGACGTCCTAAGCCTTGACGCGTTCCTCTTATTTTATGAATAGTTGCCGACGACACTCTGCGTGAAGCCCGTTGGAAGGGACCCAACTGTGCCCGCTTCGTCTCGTCGCGATTTTCTCCGCATCACCGGAACAGCCGCGGGCGGCGGTCTCGCCCTCGCCGGTGGCCTCCGCCCGTTCGCGGCCCATGCCGCCCCCGTTCGCCCCTCCGGCGTGGATCTCGTACCGGAGAGCAAGGCCACGGCAATCTGGTACACCACGCCCGCAGTTGAGGCGAGCATCATGCAAGAGGCCCTGCCTGTCGGCAATGGCCGGCTCGGCGCGCTGGCCGGGTGCGATCCTGTGGACGACTACCTCTATCTCACCGACGGCGCCTTCTGGACCGGCGGCCGTAACGACAGGCTGACCGACGACGGCCAACTCCCCTACGGCGCCGATGACTTCGGAAGCTTCGGGCTGCTGGCCAAGCTCCGTGTCGCGCTGCCCGGCCACTCGGGTGAGGCGGTGAGCGACTACCGCCGCCAACTCGACCTGAGCAACGGCGTGGTGTCTGCGCGCTATCGACACCGCGGCGTCCGGTATCGCCGCGAGATCTACGCCAGCCACCCGGACGATGTGATCGTCGTCCGGCTCACCGGTGACGGCCCGCACACCGGCACGATCTCCCTGTCCGGCACGCACGAGGAGACCACATCCCGGGACAAGGGCGGATTGTCGTTCAGCGGGACGCTGGGCAACGACCTTCGCTACGCCGCGGCCGTGACCGCCGTCAGTGCCACCGGCCAGGTCCGCGTGGAGAACGACAGAATCACCTTCGCCGGCTGCCGCGAACTGCTGATCGTGGTCTGCGGAGGCACCGACTACTCCCCCGACGCCGCGAAGAACTTCCGCGATACGGCCACCGCTCCCCTCACCGTTGCCCGCGCCAAGGTGGCCGCCGCGGCGAAGGTCTCCGGTGACACGTTGCTGGACACCCATGTGGCCGACTACCAGCGCCTGTACAACCGGTTCAGCATCGACCTCGGCGAATCGTCGCCGGTCCAGCGCTCGCTGGACTCGTGGTCGCGCGTCGCGGTGCGGCACACCGACCGGTCGACGCCGGACCCCGAGCTTGAGGCCGCGTACGTCCAGTACGGCCGCTACCTCACGATCACCGGATCCCGCGACTGGCTCCCGATGAACCTCCAGGGCATCTGGGTGCACAACAACAAGCCGGACTGGTACGCCGATTACCACACCGACATCAACGTCCAGATGAACTACTGGCTGGCCGACCCCGCCGGACTGGGCGAGAACTCCGTGGCCTTCGCCGAGTACTGCGTGTCCCAACTGCCCGTGTGGACCGATGTCACCAAGCGGCTTTACAACAACGAGAAGAACAGATTCCGTAACAGCACCGGGGACATCGCCGGTTGGGCGGTGGCGTTCTCCACCAACATTCACGGGGGCAGCGGCTGGGTCTGGCACCCGTCCGGCAACGCCTGGCTCTGCAATTCGCTCTGGCGCCACTACGAGTACAGCCAGGACCTGGACTACCTCAAGCTGATCTACCCCGTCCTCAAGGGCGCGGCGGAGTTCTGGCGGGCGCGGCTGATCACCGAGACGGTCACCGATCCGGACGGGACCAGGCGTGAGGTGCTGATCGACGACACCGCGTGGTCACCGGAGCACGGCCCGGACGGCAAGGGCAACACGTACGGGCAGGAGCTGGTGTGGGAGCTCTTCGAAGAGTTCGGCACGGCAGCGGCGGTGCTGGACCGGGACGAGGAACTGGCGGCCGAACTCGCCGAGATGCAGACCAGGCTCTATCTGCCCCGGGTCAGCCCGAAGACCGGCTGGCTGGAGGAGTGGATGAGCCCGGAGAACCTCGGTGAGACCACGCACCGTCATCTCTCCCCGCTGATCGGTTTCTACCCAGGCGACAGGATCGCCGCCGACACCAGCCCCGCGAAACTCCTCGACGGTGTCCGCGAACTGCTCACCGCACGCGGCATGGACAGCTACGGCTGGGCGTGCGCGTGGCGGTCGTTGTGCTGGTCACGCCTGAAGGAGGCGGAGAAGGCGTACCAGCTCTACCTGACGATTCTGCGACCGTCGATGAACAACGGGAACGGCACGTCGGCCAACTGGTTCGACATGTACAGCCAGGGCAGTTACACGATCTTCCAGATCGACGCGAACCTGGGCGGCGCCGCCGCCGCTCTGGAGATGATCCTCTACTCCCGGCCGGGCGTGATCGAGTTGCTGCCGGCTCTCCCCCGTGCGTGGGCCGCCAAGGGCTCGGTGAGCGGCGTCGGGGCTCGCGGCGGCTTCGAGGTGGACCTTTCCTGGCGCGACGGCAGGGCGACCACGGCGACCATCCGCAGCGTCGGCGGCCGAATGACCGAGCTGCGGGCCGGCGCCTTCCGCAAGCGGATCACCCTGAAGCCGGGCGAATCCATCAAGGTACGCATCTCCTGAGCCGACAGGGACCGGTCGGGCCAGGGGTCCGTCCGCCACTCGTCGCCCCATATGACACGGACCGTCCGCTCCATCTGCACTGGGTGGAGCGGACGGTCCGTGCCATATGGGGCGCCCCCACGCGTGGGGGCGCCGGATGGTGAGCGCCTGCGCGGGACAGCCCTTAGAGCATCTCCAGAAGGATGCGCCGCAGATCCGTGCGGTCCTGCGGGGTGATCCGCGCCAGCCTGCGGTCGAACTCCGCCGCGAGCGCCGAGAGCGCTCGGTCCCGCGCCGCCCTGCCCTCGGCGGTCAGAAAGAGCCGATGCCGCCGCAGGTCCTCGTCGTCGATCTCACGCCGCATGAACCCCTTCGCGACGAGGTTGCGGACATAGACCGTCACGCTCGCCTTGGGGATCATCAGCGCCGCCGCGAGTTCGGCAGGATACGGCGACGCGGCCACCTCGGCCAGCACGAAGAACTCCTTCGTCTCCAGCCCGAGCTCGGCCAGTTCACCGCTGCAGGCATCCATCACGACGCTCAGCAGACGCTGGTTCAGCGTCCACAACTGCGCCCCGTCAACCGCCACGCAAGCCCCTCCATCCGTCCAGGTGGTACAGTTCTGAATTAGTTCCAAACTGTATCAGCGGCGTTTCGTACTGGACAGTCATGGAACAAAACATTCGCGAAAGGTGCCATCAGATGCTTCAGCACATCACGATCCCGCGCGGACCCATCAATCTCTCGGCCGACCTCTACCTGCCCGACAGCACCGACGACGCGACGCCACCGCCCGCCGTGGTGCTCTCCACGCCCGGCAGCAGCGTGAAGGAGCAGATCGGTGCGAACTACGCGTCCCGTCTCGCCGCGCGCGGCGTCGCGGCGCTCGTGTTCGACCCCGCCCATCAAGGTCAGAGCGGCGGAGAGCCCCGCGACCTCGAAGACCCCTACCGGCGCGGCGAGGACATCTCGTACGCGATCGACGCGCTCAGTACGATCCCCGGCATCGCCCCGGAACGTATCGGCGTCCTCGGCATCTGCGCCGGCGGAGGCTACGCGGTGCACACCGCCCGCACGGACCATCGCATCAAGGCGGTCGGCACGGTCGTCCCAGGCAACATGGGCACGTCGTTCCGCGGCTTTCAGCCCGACGGCGCGGCGGCGGCACTCGACACCATGGCCGCCGCGCGCACCGAAGAGAACCGCTCCGGCGAGCTGACCCGCGCGAAGTGGCTGCCCGACACCCTGGAAGAAGCCACGGCGGCCGGACTGACCGATATCGACACGACCCAGGCACTCACCTACTACCGCACCGAACGGGGCAGGAACGAACACTCCACGAACCGCCGCCTCTCACGCGGCGATTCGCTGCTGCTGGGCTACGACGCGTATCACCTGGTCGACCAGCTCATGACCCAGCCCCTCCAGGTCATCCTCGCCGGACGCATCGGCAACACCGGCTCCTACGAGTCCGGCATGGAGTTGTGGAAGCTGGCCCCCAACCCGGTCGACCTCATGGTGATCGACGGCGCCGGCCACTACGAGATGTACGACGAGCCCGAGTACGTCGACGCCGCCGTAGACCGGCTCGCCGGCTTCTACCTGAACAACCTCTGAATCCGAGCATCAGCTCGAATGGAAGGAGTGACCCCGTCGGCGCCATTCCTCCGCGAGCAGTTCGTACGAGCGGACCCGGTCGGTGTGGTCGTGAGTGATCGTCGTGATGAGCAACTCGTCCGCGCCCGTGGCCTCCTGCAATTGTTCCAGGTGGTCGGCCACCCGCCCTGGTGAGCCGACGAACTGTGTGTCGATGCGGTCCTGGACGAGGGCCCGGTCCTCATCGGTCCATGTGTGGGTACGCGCTTCCTCCGGCGTGGGGAACTGTATGGCGCCCTCGGCGGTACGGATGCTGCGCACCCACAGGCCGTAGCCGGTGGCGAGTTCGCGGGCGGTGGCGTCGTCCTCGGCGACGACGACGTCCGCCGAGACGCTGATGTACGGCTCGTCGAGGAACTCGGATGGCTGGAAGAAGGACCGGTAGCCGTCCACGGCCTCCAGGACCGTGGCCGGGCCGACGTGGTAGTTCGCCGCGAACCGCAGGCCCCTGGCGCCCGCCACCTCGGCGCTCTGACCACCGCTGCTGCCCAGGATCCACACCTCCACGTCGGCGCCCTCCCCCGGCACGACATGTGCCTCGACGCCCTCCGGGGAGCGGTAGGTGCCGGCCAGCAGCGCGAGGATGTCGCCGATCTGCTCGGCGTAGTCCTGTGACTCGGCGCCCGGCAGCAGGAGCAGCCTGCGCTGCAGCGCGATGCGGGGTGAGCCGAGCAGATGCTCGAAGGAGAAGCGGGGCGGGATCAACAGGCCGTTCGGGGTGCGGCCGTCGACGACCGGGGTCGCCGTCGGCAACGGTGCGGCCGGCTGTCCCGGCGGGCGGCCGCCCGAGCGGCCCAGGCCCAGATCGAATCGGCCCGGGTGCAGCGCGTCGAGCAGGCCGAACTCCTCCACGGTGGACAGCGCCGTACGGTGCCCGAGCTGTACGGCTCCGGAGCCGAGCCGGATGGTGGAGGTGGCGGACGCGGTCAGAGCCAGGACGACGGCGGGCGACGTGCCGGCCACGCCGGGGTTGAGATGGTGCTCGGCGAACCAGTAGCGGGCATATCCGAAGCGCTCGGCCCGCTGTGCGAGGTCGATGGAGTTGCGCAGGGCATCGGCTGCCGTCGAGCCGGACGGAATCGGGACCAGGTCGAGGACGCCGAGGGAGATGTCAGACACGGGTGGACTCCTGGGAGGTTGGGGCGACGTGGATGCCGGCCGTGCCCGCGCCGACCGCGATCAGGGTGATGGCGATGAGCTTCACGACGCCGCCCGCTCGCCCCGGACATCGTCCGGGTGCGCGAGGCCGAGGTGGTCGCGCAGGGTCGTGCCCTCGTACTCGGTACGGAAGACGCCCTGCTCCTGCAGCAGCGGCACGACCTTGTCGGCGAAGGGGTCGAGTCCACCGGGGGTGATGTGCGGGACGAGGATGAAGCCGTCGGACACATCCGCCTGGACGGAGTCGTTGATGGTCCTGGCGACGGTCTCCGGGGAGCCGACGAAGGTCTGCTTGTTGCCGGTGTTGATGACCAGGTCGCGGATGGACCAGTTGTTGGCTGCCGCCAACTCGCGCCATTCGCGTGCGGTGGCCAGCGGGTCGCGGTACCTGCGCACCTGGGCTCGGCCCTTGGAGATGTGGTCGTCGCTGACATCCGGGTCGATGCCGGGCAGCGGTCCTTCCGGGTCGTACGCCGACAGGTCCCGGTTCCAGACGAATTCCAGGTGCTTGATGGCGGTAGCACCGCTGACCTGCTGCCGGCGCACCTCCCTGGCCAGTTCCTCCGCCTCGGCATCGGTGTCGCCGAGCACGAAGGTGGCGGCGGGCAGGATCAGCAGATCGCGGTGGGAACGGCCGTATCTGGCAAGGCGGTTCTTGACGTCCGTGTAGAACGCCTGGCCCTCCTTGAGCGAGGCGTACTGGCTGAAGACAGCGTCGGCGCCCGAAGCGGCGAACTCGCGACCGTCCTCGGAGTCGCCGGCCTGGAAGATGACAGGGCGTCCCTGCGGTGAGCGGGGCACGTTGAACTGGCCCTGGATGTCGAAGTGTTGACCCGAGTGGACGAAGGAGCCGGCTTTCGTGTCCCGCAGGAAGACACCTGTCGTCCGGTCGGCGACGATCTCGTCGCCGTGCCAGGAGTCGAAGAGCTCGTTCGCCGTGGCCAGGAACTCCTTGGCGCGGGAGTAGCGCTCCTCCTGCGGCAGGAACCCGCCGCGCCGGAAGTTCTCGCCGGTGAAGGCGTCCCAGGAGGTGACGACGTTCCAGGCGGAACGGCCGCCGGAGAGGTGGTCGAGGCTGGCGAACTGGCGGGCCACCTCGTAGGGCTCGTTGAAGGTGGAGTTGATGGTGCCGGTCAGGCCCAGACGCTCGGTGACGGCGGCCAGGGCGGCGAGGACCGTGAAGGTGTCGGGGCGGCCGACAACGTCCAAGTCGTAGATGTGCCCGCCCTGTTCGCGCAGCCTGAGGCCCTCGGCGAGGAACAGGAAGTCGAACTTGGCGCGTTCGGCGGTCTGTGCGAAGTGGACGAAGGAGCTGAACTCGATATGGCTGCCGGCCTTCGGGTCGCTCCACACGGTGGTGTTGTTGACACCGGGGAAGTGCGCGGCCAGATGGATTTGCTTCAGCGGCTCGCTGGTCATGTCGGTAGGGTCCTTCCGGCTCAGGCGGTGACAGCGGCGTAGCGGTTGGCGGGGCGGGGCAGACCCAGCAGGCCGCGGAGGGTGTCGGCCTCGTAGGCGGTACGGAAGGCGCCCCGGCGCTGGAGTTCGGGGACCAGGTCGCGGGTGATGGCCGACAGGTCGTGCCCGGCGACGGCGGGCCGCAGCCGGAAGCCGCTCAGCCCCGCCTCGCCGAACTCCTGGAGCAGATCGGCAAGTTGGGCGGACGTACCGGCGAAGATCCGGGCGTCGCTGGTGTACGGCTCCCCCGCGAGCGCGTCGAGCCGTGCGCGCCGGTCCTCCGCCGCGGCCTGGTCGTCGTCCAGGAGGACAACCAAGTCCCCGAAGACGTGCAGGAGTTCGTCCGCCCGCCCGGCAGCCTCCTGTTCGGCGCGGATCTCGGCGACGATCGCCCGGACCTGGTCCGCGTCGTGCGGGGTGACGTAGCCGATGTCGCCCTGGCGGGCCACCAGCCGGTACGGGACGGTCTGGTGGGCGAGGGCCGTGACCAACGGCTGGCCCTGCGGCGGGCGCGGTGTGATGGACGGGCCGCGGACGCTGAAGTGCCTGCTCTCGAAGTCGATGTGGTGCAGCTTGTCCCGGTCGATGAAACGCCCGGTGGCGGCGGACCGGATCTCCGCGTCGTCCTCCCAGCTGTCCCAGAGCCGGCGCACCACCTCGACGTAGTCGGCGGCCTCGTCGAACAGGTCGGTCAACCGCTCCTGGCCGGAAGGGGTCCGCAGCTCCTCCAGGTTCAGCGGCGGGAAGGTGCGTCGGCCGAAGTGGTCGGCCTCGTGCGGACGGGCGGAGATCTGCACCCGCAGACCGGCCCGGCCGGCGCTGACGTAGTCGAGGGTGGCGATCGCCTTGGAGATGTGGAACGGCTCCGTGTGGGTGGCGATGACGGTCGGCACCAGACCGATGTGCCGGGTGAGGGGTGCGATGCGGGATGCGGTGAGTACGGCGTCGAGGCGTCCGCGTATCTGGTCGGTGCGGCCGTCGAGCTCGCCGTAGTGCGAGGACTGCGGGCCGAGCCCGTCCTCGAAGGTGACGAAGTCGAGCAGCCCGCGCTCGGCCTCGGTGACCAGGTCGGCCCAGTACCCGGCGGTGAACAGGTCCCGGGGGCGGGCGACTTGCTCGCGCCAGGAGGCGGGATGCCAGCCGGTGCCTTCGAGGGCGACGGCGAGGTGCAGCGGAGAAGGGGACACGGCTGAATGCCTTCCAGGAGATCCGACGAGAACGGCGACCCGCTTGAACGGGGCGAACGGCGGCCGACGCGGTCCTGTCCGGTGGATCTTCGCGGACAGGACCTGGCGGCGAGATGGGGTCCGCCGGCCGAAGACCGGGGAGGGTCAGGAGCGGCATGCCGCTTCTTCCGCGGCGACGGCTCCGGTGTTCCGCACGAGCCAGAAGACCGTGTGGCAGCGCAGGGTGAAACCGAGCGACTCGTACAGCCGGATGGCGTCGGTGTTGGTCGCGGCAGCGTGCAGGAAGGGTTGCTCGCCGCGTTCCCTGATGCCGGCCGCGACGGCACGGACCAGGCGCGTGGCCAGGCCCCGGCCGCGGTGGTCCGGGTCGGTGCACACGGCGCTGATCTCGGTCCAGCCGGGCGGGTGCAGCCGTTCACCGGCCATCGCGATCAGTCGGCCGCGGTGGCGGATGCCCAGGTAGGTGCCCAGCTCGACGGTGCGCGGCAGGTAGGGGCCCGGTTGGGTGCGGGCGACCAGATCGAGGATCTCGGGTACGTCGGCGGGGCCGAGCCGTACGGCTTCGGGGTCGGGCTCAGCCCGCAGCCCGGCGTCCACGAGCTGGACACCCTGGCCTGTCTGGACGCGCTCCCAGCCGTTCGGCGGTCCGCTCGCGCCGCTCACCGCGGCGCTGCCGCCGGGCCCGACGAGCGTGGCCAGGTCGGCCCAGGCGCGCGGGTCGTCCTCGTCGGTGACGGCGTGGAAGGGGGCCACGTCGCCCGGATAGCGGGCCGCACGCCCGACGCGTTCGGCGAAGTGGGCGTGCGGGCCGGTGAGCGCGGCCCAGGCGGGATTGTCGAGGACGTGGGAAGAGGTGGCTTCGAGGCTGGCGACGGACATCGCGTGACGGCTCCGGTGCTGGGGACATGGGGTGGGGATCCCGCCGCGGGGCGACGACGGGATCCCCGGCCGATGGCGGGTCAGGAGTTGTCCAGCGGCAGTCCGGGCGGGTTGACCTCGGACGTGGCGACGGCCTCGTTGGAGAGGTTGTAGGCCTTGAGCCACTCGGCGTACTGACCGTTCTTGATCAGGTGGTTGATGGCGTCGGCGACCGGCTCGGCGAGGCCGCTGCCCTTCTTCGCCGTGGCCGCGATCAGGCCCTGGAGGCTCGCACCGGCGCCTGAGTAAGTCCCCGCGGTACGCGTGGCGTTGGGCGTATCGGCAACCTGGCGGTTGTGATACGCGATGCCGGGGTTGGGGCCGAAGTAGGCGTCGATCTTGCCGCTGGACAGGGCGAGATAGACGCTGTTGCTGTCCTGGAAGTACTTGACGGTGAGCTTCTTGCCCTCTTTGGCCAGCTTCGCCTTCCACTCCAGGAGGATCTTCTCCTGATTCGTGCCGGAGCCCACGGAGACCGTCTTGCCGGCGAGGTTCCCGTAGTCGCCGTCGAAGTTCCAGGTGCTCTTCTTCGGTACGGTGAAGGCGAGGTTGTCCTGCCGGTAGGACGCGAACTCGTACTTCGTTTTCCGCTCCTCGGTGTCCGTGACGTTGGTGAACGCCACGTCGACCTTGCCGCTGTCGATGCCGACGAAGAGGTTCTCCCACGTGGAGTTCTTCACCTCGGGCGTGAGACCGAGGACCGCGGCGACCAGTCGGCCCAGGTCGGGTTCCGCACCGGTGAGGGTCTTCTGGTCGCTGCCCACGTAAGCCAGGGGCGGGAAGCCGGCCGGCAGGGCGCCGACGCCGATCGCCAGCTTGCCGCTCTTCCTGACAGCGGCGGGCAGTTCGGCGCTGATGGACGTGACCTCGGAGACCTTGATGGTGGTCTGCCGGGCGGCGCCGTTGGAGACCTGGCCGATGACGACCTCGCCGGTCCTGGCGGCGGTGTCGGTGGAGGTGGCCGCGTCGCTGTCGCCCCCGCAGGCGGCGAGCCCGGTGGCCAGGGAGGCGACGGCGGTCGCCGCGGTGATGCCGCGTATCAGGCCGCGTCGGGTGAAGTGGGTAGGCATGGCCATTCCTTGTCGCTGGAGGTGATGAGGGTGGCGTGGGGGAGGTCGGGGGCGCGGCGGGTCAGAGGACCTTGCTGAGGAAGTCCCTGGTCCGCTCGTGCCGGGGCTTGTCGAGGACCTCGGAGGGCGGACCCTGCTCGATGATCTTGCCGCCGTCGATGAAGACGACCCGGTCGGCGATCTCGCGGGCGAAGCCGATCTCGTGGGTGACGATGACGAGAGTGGTGCCACCGGTCGCCAAATCCCTGATGACGGCGAGGACTTCGCCGACCAGTTCGGGGTCGAGGGCGGATGTGGGCTCGTCGAACAGGATGACGCCGGGGCGCAGGGCGAGGGCTCGGGCGATGGCGACGCGCTGCTGCTGACCGCCGGAGAGCTGGCGCGGGTAGGCGCCGGTCCTGTCGGCGAGGCCGACCCGGCCGAGGAGTTGGCGGGCGAGTTGCCGCGCCTCGGGCTTGCCCAGCCGGCCGGTGGCGACGGGGGCCGCGGCCACATTGTCGAGGACGGTCAGGTGCGGGAACAGGTTGAAGTTCTGGAAGACGAAGCCGATCCGCCCGCGCTGGGTGAGGATGGCCCGCTCGCTCAGTTCCTTCAGCCACTTGCCCTGCCGCTTCACGCCGATCGGCTCGCCGTTGACGCTGACGTAGCCGATCTCGGGCTTCTCCAGGTGGTTGATGACCCGCAGCAGGGTGGACTTGCCGGATCCGGAGGGGCCGAGGATGACGGTGACCTCGCCGGGACGGACGGTCAGGTCGATGCCGTCCAGCACCCGGTGGGTGCCGTACCACTTGTGCACACCGTGCACCTCGACGGCGGCGGCGTCGGCATCCGCCAGGGCGTCGAGCGTCTTGGCGGTCATACGGCGGCCTCCCGGCGGATGCGGACGCGCAGGTCGGTGAGACCGGTGCGGAGCTTCCGCAGCGGCGTAGGCGGCAGGCCGCGGGTGGCACCTCGGGCGTAGTGCCGCTCGACGTAGAACTGGATGACGGAGACGACGCTGGTCAGGATCAGGTACCAGACGGTGACGACCAGCAGCAGCGGCACGATGTCGCCGGGGTAGGTGGAGCCCATGGTCTGCGCGGAACCGAACAGGTCCAGCAGGGAGACGTAGAAGACCAGCGAGGTGGCCTTGATCAGGCCGATGAGCTGGTTGACGTAGTTCGGGACGATCGAGCGCAGCGCCTGCGGAAAGACGATCTTCCGGAACTGGTAGGACTTCGGCAGGCCGAGCGCCGCGGACGCCTCGTGCTGGCCCTGGTCGACGGAGAGGATGCCGCCGCGGACGACCTCGGCCGCGTAGGCGGCCTCGTTGAGGCTGAGGCCGATGACGGCGACGACCATGTCGGTGGCGAGTCTCGACTCGTCGAAGGAGAAGAAGGCCGGGCCGAAGGGAATGCCGACGCTCAACGTCTCGTACAGGGCACTGAAGTTGTAGAGGAGGATCAGCACAACGATGAGCGGGATGGAGCGCAGGGCCCAGACATAGGTCCAGCTGACCGCGCGCAGCACCGGGCTCTTCGAGAGCCGGGCCAGGGCGAGCACGATGCCGCCGAGCAGGCCCAGCACCGCGCTGTAGGCGGTGACTTCGAGGGTGATCAGCAGGCCGTCGAGGATGGTGGGGCGCAAGAACCAGTAGCTCCAGCGGTCCCACTGGTAGAAGGGGTTGGAGACCAGCCCGTGCACGAACTGGGCGACCAGGACCAGCACGACCGCGGTGCCGATCCAGCGTCCCGGCCGCCGCAACGGCAGAACTCGCTGGGCGGTGAAGGCTTTCGACGGTTCGTCGTCGGTCGGCGCCTCGGGGAGGGTGACGGTGGCGCCAGGGGGTTCACTCATGGTGGGCTCCGGCTGGTTCGGACATCACGGACAGCGCGCCGGCGTGCGGCGGCGGATGCCACGGCGAGGTACCAGGGGCAGGGAGGACGACGGCACACCGCGAGCGCGGTGTTCGTCAGGGGATCGAGGCTGCGGGGAGAGGTCAGCCCCGACAGCGGGCACGGCCCGGTGCGGTACACAGCGCGCTGTTCACGCGAAGCAGATCGACGGCGCGATCGGCGACGAGGATGTTCGGGTACGGCTGTACGCAGCCCTGCGGGCGGCGTGTCGCCGTCCTGGGAGCTGCGTACATGGCGTCACCGTCACTGTCTCGGCCCTGTGTGGGCCTGGCGCTTACCGAAGTGTCATCCGGTCCGGTCGTCACCTGGGGCACCCCCTGCGGTGCGGGGTTGCCGGTCAGCAAGCCAGGGCTTGTCGCTGACGCTCATGACCATTCTGGGCCGTAGTTAAGACATCCGCCCGAACGAATGTCAACGCCGGTCCACCAGGTGGAACGGCTAAGGGGACGAGTGCGCGGCCCAGTCGAGGATCTGGACCGCCGCTCCGGCGGCCTCCAGGCCCTGGCAGCGCGCGTGGTGACGGCGTTCGATGCCGTCGAGGTCGAGGTGGCCGCCGAAGGCCGGGTGGGCGGCGAGCCGGCGGGCGTAGGCCCACAGGGTCTGATGGCCGGCGATGCGCCGGACGGCGGAGGCGTCCAGGTGGTCGCGGTGCACGGTGTCGAGTTGGACCAGCGCGACCCACAACTCGACATCGGCTGCGGTGATTTCGTCGCGGATCAGGTAGGTGCGCCCGACGAGCCGGTGCTCCAGCGCGTCCAGGGTCTCCAGCAGCGTCCCGAGTGCTGTGTCGCGCTCCGCCTGCTCCCCACCGGCCGAACCGGCGTGCTGGGCGGCCTCCTCGATGCCCCGCGCGCACATCCGCTCCACGGCCTCGATCTCCGGCTCCGCGCCGCAAGGGTAGAGCGAGGGACCGCCGCCGCCGAAGCGGCGGGCGAGGTCGCGCATGATGTCCGGGGCGTGGGTGCTGACGATCCGTCCGGACCAGTCGTCGCTGAGCACCGGAGCGACGGCGGGGCCGGGGTACCTGTGGGCGCTGGCCTCGTAGAGCGGGCGCAGGGCCGAGTGGCCGCCATCGGGACAGTCGGGCACGGCGGGCAGTCCGGTCATCGGACAGACGGTGTCCAGGCCGAGCAGGCCGTGGGTGACGGCGATGCGCAGGCCGTCGGGACAGGTGGTCGACAGATGCAGGCGGTAGCGGCCGGGAACGGCGTAGTGGCCGCTGCGCGCGTCCGGGCCGATCCGGCCCCGGAAGGCGGGCTCGGGCCGGAGGGACGGGCGGGCAGCCAGCGGTGTGACGGTCATGACTCTCCCCGGGAGCGGGCGCAGACGTACGCGCGGCGGAAGCGATGTCGGGCTGGGGTGTGTTGCCGGATTCCCGTCGTCCGTGCGGAGGGCGGGCGCGGCGTTCCAGGGGACGCCGTGGACGCGGGGCAGGCGGAGTTCAGCCCTTGGGGCTGACCGCGCTGCAGACACGAAGCAGATCGATATGACGCCGGGAGGTCAGAAGAGGCGAACGGCTCACTCGGACGGTGACCGGATCAAAGCGCCTCATATTTCCCTACCTATTTACTAGGATTCTCCAGTGAGTGTCGGCCCCACCGACACCGGCGTCAAGAGGGCCGTCCCGCACCGCCGAACGCCCCGGCGGACGGCGGCCGGACAGCCGGCCGACCGCGCCCCTCCGCCGGGGTGGACCTTGACACTCACGGGGGCGGGCGACGTACGTTGAAAGGGAAAGTTCCTTCACGGGTGGAGGCTTTGATGCACGTTCCGGACGCGGCATCGCGTGGTACGTGCACCAGGCCGTGCCTTCGAAGTCCCGCCTGGCCTGCGGCGTCTGGCGCGCGGCTCATCACCCGGCGGCATGTCGACTACTGCCGTACCTCCTCCGCCGTCTGTCCTTCCGTACACGTCTGATCACCGCCGGCCGTCGGGCCGGCTGTCTCGTCGTGGCCCTGTGGCCGCGAGTCATCGTGTTTCCCGGAAGGAACCCCCTTGTCCGGTCCCGCCCTGCACCTCGCCGTCGAGATCGACGGCGACGGCGCCCATCCCGCGGCCTGGCGCCGCGCCGCCCACTCCCCCGGTCAGCTGCTCACACCTCGCCGCGTGGCCCGTGTCGCCGCCATCGCCGAGAACGCCGGGTTCACCCTGCTCACCCTGGACGACGGCGTGCTGCCTCCCGGCGCCGCACCGGATCCGGTGGGCCGTATCGGCGCGGTGGAGCGGGCGGCTTTCGTCGCGGCGTCCACGAGCACCATCGGAATCGCGCCCGTCGTCCCGGTGACGTACGCCGAACCCTTCCATGTCTCCAGCCAGTTGGCGGCCCTGGACCATATCTCCGCCGGTCGCGCCGGGTGGGTGGTGACGGAGGAGGAACGTCCCGAGGCGGCCCGTGCCTGGGGGCGCCCACTGGTCGCCGACACCGGCGCGCGGGCCCGGGAGTCCCGTGACGGGGTCGAGGTGGCCCGCGCCCTGTGGGACTCGTGGGAGGACGACGCGGTCATCCGTTCCGTGGCCACCGGCCGCTACCTCGACCGCGAACGGCTCCACTACATCGACTTCACCGGTGAGACCTATGCCGTCAAGGGTCCGGCGATCGTGCCGCGCCCGCCCCAGGGCCAACTCGTCGTCCTGGGACGGCCCGACCGGATTCCCGCCGCACAACTCGACGTCGCTCTCGTCGAGGGGCGCGACCTGGCGTCGGTCGCCACGGCCGCTGCCGCCGCCGGTACGCCCCGCGTCCTCGCCGAGGTCGAGGTGGCGCTGGACACCCCGGGGGCCACGGCCGCCGAGCGTGTCGCCGACCTGGAACGGCACACGGCCTGGAGCGACCGGGGAAGGCTGCGGCACATCGGCACCGCTGACCAACTCGTATCTGTGCTGGTCGAGTTGAGCCGTCACGTCGACGGCGTACGACTGCATCCGCTGGTACTGGACGAGGACCTGGCCGTCCTCTCCCGCCTCGTCCTGCCCGCCCTGTCCGGGCGACGCCTCGTCGCCCGTCCGCTGCCCGGCACGTCTCTGCGCTCGGCCCTGGGTCTGGAGCGCCCCGCCAATCGCTTCACGGCCGCGGCCGTGGCCACCCAGGAGGACGCCCGATGACCCTCAGCGATCCCCTCGACGTCCCCAGACCGCACGCCCAGCTCCACTTCGGAGTGTTCTTCCAGGGCGTCAACCACTGGACCATCTGGTCCGCCCCCGACAGCGGCTCCCAGATCGACCCCGCCTCCTTCCGACGGGTCGCCCGGACCGCCGAACGCGGCCTGTTCGACGCGTTCTTCCTCGGCGAGGGCCTCCGGCTGCGCGAGGTCGACGGCAAGATCCACGATCTGGACGTGGCCGGACGACCGGACGCCATCACCCAGCTCGCGGCGCTGGCCGCGGTCACCCGCAGCATCGGTCTGGTCTCCACCTCCAACACCACCTTCAACGAACCCGCCGATCTGGCCCGCCGCCTGTCCGGCCTCGACCTCCTCTCCGAGGGCCGCGCCGGCTGGAACGTGGTGACCACGGACAACGCCTGGACCGGCGCCAACTTCCGGCGCGGCGGCTACCTCGACCACGCCGACCGCTACCGGCGCGCCGAGGAGTTCCTCTCCGTGGCCCGCGCGCTCTGGAACGGCTGGGAGGACGGAACCCTCGCGCCGGAAGCCGGCGCGCCCGCCTGGTCGGCGCCCGGCGGCGCACACCAAGTGCGCCACAGGGGACCGCAGTTCGACGTCGACCTCGCCCCGACCCTGCCGCGCAGCGCCCAGGGTCACCCCGTCATCTTCCAGGCCGGGGACTCCGGCGAGGGACGCGACTTCGCCGCTCGCAACGCCGACGTCATCTTCTCCGCGCACGGCAGCGACTTCGACGACGCGCTGGCCTTCGCCGACGACATCCGGCGCCGGCTGCGGGCGGTCGGACGGCCCGACGACGATCTGCGGATCCTGCCCGGCACCGAGATCATCCTCGGCGCCACGGAGGAGGAGGCCCAGGAGAAGAAGCGCTGGATCCGTCTCCAACAGGTCACCCCGGCCACGGCGTTGGGGATCGCCGGGCCGCTTTGGGGCATCGATCTCTCCGACCGCGACGCCGACGGGCCGCTGCCGAAGGAAGATCCGGTCGTCAGTGAGAACGACGGCTCCTTCGGTGCCCGGCGCATCGCCGACCCGCGTGCGGTCGTGGCCGAGTGGCGGGCGAAGGCGGAGGCGAACGGCTGGTCGCTGCGCGAGACCGTCATCGCGCTCGGCCCACAGCGCGGGCATGTCGGCACCCCGTCCGGCCTGGCCGACAAGTTCGCCTACTTCGTGCGGCACGGCGCGACCGACGGCTTCAACGTCACGCCCCACCTCATCCCCGACGGCCTCGACGACATCGTCGACCTGCTCGTCCCTGAACTGCAGGAACGCGGGATCTACCGCACCGAGTACACCGGCACCACCCTGCGCGAGAACCTCGGTCTGCGCGAACCCCTCACCCACCGGTCCGCGCCGGACCGGCGGCGGGTGGGCTGAGCGCCGGACCGGCCGTTCCGCTCATGACCGAGTACACACGACTGACAAGAAGCCGTCACGAAGGAGATTCCCCATGCCCACCGAGGCCACCACGACGGACCTCCAGGCCTTCACCGAGACCTGGCAGGAGTGGTACCGCGCCCAGGAGGCCCGGCTCGCCGCCCCGCACGGATTCCTCGCGATCACCGGACTGCACTGGCTCGACGACCGGCCCCAGCGGTTCCCGGACGCGCCCGGGGCGTGGCGCACCGGCCCGGAGGGGGTCGTCGTCGACCTCGACTACGGCGAGGAACTGATCGTCGGCGGAACGCCGGTGCGCGGTGAACACCGCTTCGGCGTGCTTCCGGAGCGCGGCGGCGTCGACGCCGTCTGGGGCGACGCCGTCATCGAGGTCGCCCGGCGCGGCGGGCACGACATCGTACGACCCCGGCACCCGGACGCACCGCTGCGCACGGCCTTCACCGGAACGCCCGCCTACGACCCCCACCCGCGCTGGGCCGTGAGGGGCCGCTACATTCCCTTCGACACGCCACGGCCGACCACCGTGGGCGCCGCGGTCGAGGGCCTTGAGCATGTGTACGACGCTCCGGGCAGGGTCGAGTTCGAGCTGGACGGGCGTCCGCTGTCGCTGACCGCGTTCCCCGGCCATGGCGCGGGCCGGCTGATGGTGCTGTTCACCGACGCGACCTCCGGCGTCACCACCTACGCCGCCAACCGGGCCCTGGCCCTGGAGGCACCCGCCGCCGACGGCACGGTCGTTCTGGACTTCAACCGCGCCGCCAACCTGCCCTGCGCCTACACGGACCTGGCCACCTGCCCGCTGCCCCCGGCCGAGAACCGGCTGTCGGTGGCCATCGAGGCCGGCCAGAAGATCCCGCGCGAGCGCGGCGGTTCCTGAACCGGACCCGGTCCGGTCCGACTGCCCCGCAGAGCGTCCCCTGGCTCAACAGCACTCCCCCGGCACCGGCACCGCTCCGGCCGGGGCCATACGCCCACGCACGGCCATGCCTCGCACGGCGTCCGTGCCTGGTGACACGAGTAGGAGAAGCCCTCCGTGACGACGCTTCCCGATGTCAGATCCACCCGGTGGGCGGCACTGACCGCCCTGGTGACCACCAGTGTTCTGCTGACCGCCTGCGGCTCCGGCGGAGGCGATTCCGGCAGCGGCACCGGGCGGCCCGAGTCCGGCGGCACCCTGACCTTCGCGGTGGGCTCGGACGCCGGCTGCCTGGATCCACAGCAGGTCGCCAGCAACGAGACCATCTATTCGGTGCGCCAGATCGTGGACTCCCTGACGGACCAGGACCCCAGGACCGGCAAGATCGTGCCGTGGCTGGCGGAGAGCTGGGACGTCAGCCCCGACGCCACGGCGTTCACCTTCCGGCTGCGCCCGGACGTCAGCTTCAGCGACGGTTCGAAGCTGACCGCTCAGGTGGTCAAGGACAACTTCGACGCGGTGCCCCGGCTCGGTGCGCTCGGCACCCTCGCGCAGGGCTATCTGAGCGGCGTCAAGAGCACCGCGGTGACCGGCCCGCTCACCGTGAAGGTGACCTTCGGGCAGCCCAACGCCCAGTTCCTGCAGGCCACTTCGACGCACTCGCTCGGCATCGAGTCCTCGGCGAGCGTGCGGAGGACCCCGCAGCAGAAGTGCGGAGACGGGGTGATCGGATCCGGGCCGTTCGTGCTGAAGCGATATGTGCAGAACCAGTCGCTCACCCTCGCCAAGCGCACCGGATACGCCTGGGGCTCCTCGCGGTGGAGCAAGAAGGGCGAGGCGTACCTGGACAAGCTGGTGTTCAAGGTCGTACCGGAGGCGGGGGTACGGGCGGGCAGTCTCCAGTCCGGTCAGGTGGACGCGATCAGCAGCGTCGGCAAGGCCAACGAAGCGGCACTCAAGGGCGGCCAGGTCTCCCTCCAGCGACGGGCCAACCCGGGCGTCGTGTTCGGTCTCGGCCTCAACAACTCACGGCCGATCCTGAAGGACGCGAGGGTGCGCCGGGCGATCCTGTACGCCATCGACCGGCAGCAGATCGCGGACACCGTGTTCCCGACCGGCACCCGGCCGGCGACCAGCATCCTCGCGCACACCACACCCGACTACACCAGCCTCGCCCCGGACCTGACGTCCGACGCGGCCAAGGCCAAGCCCCTGCTGGACGCGGCCGGTTGGCAAGCCGACAGTGACGGCATCCGCACCAAGGACGGCAAGAAGCTCGGTCTGACCATCAACTGGATCCCCAACGCCGACACCAACCAGCCCGCGCTGGAGCTGATCCAGCAGCAACTCAAGGCCGTCGGCGTCCAGGTGACCCTCAACCAGCTCCAGCTCACCCAGCTCACGCCGACACTGCAGTCGGGCGACTACGACGCGGCCTGGGGCAACGTCACCCGTGCCGACCCGGACATCCTGCGCAGCTCCTTCTCCACCGGGCTGGCCAACTTCTACCGCGTACCGACGAGCGGACTGGACACGGCCCTGACCGCGCAGGCCGCGACCACGGACACCGCGAAGCGAAAGCAACTGATCGGCCAGGCACAGCGGTTGATTGTGAGTAACGCCTATTACGTGCCGGTCGTCGAGCTCCAGACCCAGTTGGGTGTGTCGAAGCGGGTGCACGACCTGAACTTCGACGCCTCCAGCCGGCTCCAGCTGCACGACACCTGGATCGGCTAGGGCATGCGCCGCTATGTGATCAAACGGCTCGCCCAGGCGGTCGGTGTGCTGTGGGCGGCGTACACGGTCTCGTTCCTGGTGCTGGACTATCTGCCGGGCGACCCGGTCACGGCGATGGCCGGTGCCGGGATGGACTCGGGACAGGTCGACCCGGAGCAGATCGCCGCCCTGCGGCACGAGTACGGCTTCGACAAGCCGGTGCTGGTGCAGTACGCCGACCATCTCGGCCGGGCGGTGCGCGGGGACTTCGGTGACTCGGTGTCCACCGGCCGCCCGGTCACCTCGACGCTGGCCGACGCCCTGCCGCAGACACTTCAGTTGACCGGCGCGGCCCTGCTGCTCGCGGTGGTACTCGGCGGCGGTCTGGCGGTGCTGGCGACCTGCACCACCCGGCGCTGGCTGCGGCAGTTCCTGCTGTCTCTGCCGCCGCTGGGGGTGTCCGTCCCGACGTTCTGGGTGGGGCTGCTGCTGGTCGAGACGTTCTCCTTCCGGCTGCGCTGGTTCCCCGCGTTCGGCAACGACGGACTCAAGGGGCTGGTGCTGCCGGCCTTGACGCTGGCGGTGCCGACCGGCGCGCAGATAGCCCAGGTGCTCGCCAAGAGCCTGCTCACCGCACTGGACCAGGCGTATGTGGAGACCGCGCGGGCCAAGGGCGCCGGCCGGTGGCGAATCCATCTGCGGCATGCCCTGCGCAACGCGTCCCTGCCTGCGCTGACGGTCGTGGGCCTGCTGGTGGGGCAGCTGATCGCCGGTTCCGTGGTCGTCGAGACGGTGTTCTCCCGCGACGGCCTGGGCCGCGTCACCGCGGCGGCGGTCACGGCTCAGGACATCCCGCTGGTCCAAGGAGTGGTCATGTTCGGGGCGCTGATCTTTGTGACGACGAACCTGGTCATCGACCTCGTCTATCCACTCCTGGACCCGCGGATCGTGGTGGCCTCGCGCGGAAGGGCGGCACTCGCATGAGCCAGAGCCTTGTCGACGACCCGGCCGAAGCGGCGCCGGGACCGGCCCGCCCGGTCGAGGCCGGTTCGGGGCCGGAGCCGGGACGCCGCGTGGACGCGGGGCGGCTGCTGCGCTTCCTGGTGCGCCGCCCGGGTCTGCTGCTGTCGGTGGTCGTCCTCGTGCTGGTGGTGCTGGCCTCGTTCCGGCCCGGCCTGTTCACCTCACAGGACCCGCTGAAGGGCGTGCCGTCGGCGAACTTCCGCGGTCCGAGCGGCAGTCACTGGTTCGGTACCGACGAATTGGGCCGCGATGTGTTCTCGCGAGTCGTCCACGGCGCCCAACTGTCCCTGAAGGCAACGCTGATCGCGGTACTGGTCGCGTTCGTGATCGGCGGGCTGCTCGGGGTGGTCGCCGGGTTCGTGGGCCGCTGGGTGGACGACGTGTTCATGCGCTTCGTCGACGTACTCCTGTCCATACCCGCCCTGTTCATGTCCCTGGCACTGGTCACGGCGCTGGGCTACGGCACGGTGAAGGTGGCGGTCGCCGTCGGCATCGCCAGCGTCGCCGCGTTCGCGCGGGTGGCGCGCGCGGAGGTGCTGCGGGTGCGGCAGGCGGTGTTCGTGGAGGCGTCGCGCGCGAGCGGGGCCCGCTGGTACTCGGTGCTGGGCCGGCACGTGCTGCCCAACGCGGCGGGCCCGGTGATCGTCCTGGCCACCCTCGACTTCGGCGCCTCCATCCTGGCCGTGTCGGCCCTGAGCTTCCTCGGCTACGGCGCTCCCCCGCCGGCCCCGGAATGGGGCACGTTGATCTCGGACGGCCGCAACTACCTCGCCAACGCCTGGTGGCTGACCGCGCTCCCCGGGCTGGCGATCGCCGCGACCGTGCTGGCCACCAACCGCATCGCCCGAGCGCTGGACGGCGAATGGTCCCGACAGCGATGACAGACGAACGTGAGAACGGTGACGACGTGACCGCACCACTGCTGGAGATACGTGGCCTCTCGGTGTCGTACCGCACCCGGGGCGGCACGGTCGAGGCTGTGCGCGGCGTGGACCTCGACGTATGGCCGGGACAGGTGACGGCGGTGGTCGGCGAGTCCGGCTCCGGCAAGAGCACGACCGCGCACGCCGTCACCCGGCTCCTGGCCGCGAACGGCCGTATCGACGCGGGCACGGTCCGCTTCGGCCGGCACGACCTCGCCACGCTGTCGGAGGCGGAACTGCGCACCGTACGCGGAGCACGGATCGGACTGGTCCCGCAGGATCCGGCCGTCTCCCTCAACCCGGTCAAGCGGATCGGCGACCAGGTCGCCGAGGTGCTGCGCATCCATGGTCTGGCGACCCGCCGATCGGCTCCCGCCGAGGCGGTCGCCGTGCTGAACCGGGCCGGGCTGCCCGACGCGGCCGTCCGGGCCCTGCAGTACCCGCACGAACTGTCCGGCGGAATGCGGCAACGCGCCCTGATCGCCATCGCCATCGCCGCCCGGCCCGAACTGATCATCGCCGACGAGCCCACCAGCGCGCTCGACGTCACCGTGCAGCGGGTCATCCTCGACCACCTTCAGCGCCTCACCGAGGAGTCGGGCACCGCGGTCCTGCTCGTCACCCACGACCTCGGGGTCGCCGCCGACCGGGCCCAGCGGCTGGTGGTGATGGCCCAGGGCAAGGTCGTCGAGGCGGGCCCCACCCGTGACATCCTGGCCGGCCCACAGGACGACTACACCCGGCACCTGCTGTCCAGCGCCCCGAGCCTGACCACAGCCCGGCCCCGCACCCCGGCCTCCATCACCGAGGCGGAGAGCGCGCCCCTGGTCGAAGTCCGCAACCTGGTCAAGGAGTTCAGGCTGCCCCGCACCGGGGACGGACCCCGCACCCTGCGCGCCGTCGACGACGTCAGCCTCACCCTCCAACGGGGCCGGACCCTCGCCCTGGTCGGCGAGTCGGGCTCGGGCAAGTCCACCACCGCCCGCCTGGTCCTCCGCCTCGCCGACGCGACCGCCGGACGGATCCTCTTCGACGGCACCGATGTCACCACCGCCAAGGGCACCCGGGCCAGGCAGTTGCGCCGCCGCGCCCAGCTCGTCTACCAGAACCCCTACGCCTCGCTCGACCCCCGCTTCTCCATCGCCGAGGTGATCACCGAACCGCTGCGCGCCTTCCGGGTCGGCGACCGCGCCTCCCGGCTCGTCCGGGCCCGCGAACTCCTCGACCGGGTGGCCCTGCCCGCCGCGACCCTGGAGCGCCGCCCGGCTGAACTGTCCGGCGGTCAGCGACAGCGCGTGGCCATCGCCCGCGCCCTCGCCCTCTCCCCCGACCTGGTGGTCTGCGACGAGCCAGTCTCCGCGCTCGACGTGTCCGTGCAGGCCCAAGTCCTGGACCTGCTGGCCGAGTTGCAGGCCGACACGGGGGTGGCGTACCTCTTCATCTCGCACGACCTGGCCGTCGTACGGCAGATCGCCCACCAGGTCGCCGTCATGCGGACCGGCCGCGTCGTCGAGACAGGCCCGCCGGATGAACTGTTCACCCGCCCTCGCCACGAGTACACCCGCGAACTGCTCGCGGCGATCCCCGGCGGCCGGTTCCCCGCCCCCGCCGCCCAAACCACCACGAGCTGAGGACCACGGTCGCATGAGCACACCCACCATCACCTCACTGGCCTTTCTTGCCCCGGGCAACTTCGCCGACGACGACCCGTACACCGGCCTGGAGGAGACACTCCAACTCTTCGAGTACGGCGAGCGGTTGGGCTTCGACGGCGCCTGGATCCGCCAGCGCCACCTCGAACACGGCGTCGGCTCGGCCGCCGTGTTCCTCGCCGCGGCCGGCCAGCGCACCGAGCGGATCGAGCTCGGTACGGCGGTCATCCCGATCGGTTACGAAAGCCCCTTCCGCCTCGCCGAGGACCTGGCCCTGGCCGATGTGCTGTCCCGGGGCCGCCTCCAGATCGGCTTCAGCACCGGCATGCCACACGCCGACCTGCTCGGCGACCTGGTGTACGACGGCGACTGGCGCGGCTTCGACCTGTCGTACGGCAGGATCGCCCGCCTCGTCGACAACCTGCGCGGCGACTACCTCGGCGGCCCTGACACCGTGATCCACTCGCCCGGCAACGTCCAGCGACCGCGGCTGCAGCCGCACAACCCCGGTCTGGTGGAGCGGATCTGGTACGGCGGAGGCAGCCCCCGGTCGGTCCGCTGGGCCGCCGAGCAGGGTCTCAGCCTCCTGTCCGGCAACATCGTCTCCGGCGAGGACACCGACGACTTCACCACCGCCCAGCTGAACCTGCTCTCGGAGTACCGGCGCTGCCTGGGCGACGGCCGGCCGGCGGCGCGAGTGGCACTCGGGCGGGTGATCGTGCCGCTCGACAGCGCCGACACGCTCACCCGGGCCCGCTACCGGGACTACGCGGCCAGTCGGCGCGAACGCACCCTGAAGCCGCAGACGTTGGCAGCGCTGGGCGGGAAACGGTTCCTGTTCGCGCCGGACGTCGTGGGTACCGCGGAGCAGATCCTGGAGCAACTGACCGCGGACCCCGTGCTCGCGCAGGTGTCGGAGCTGCGTCTGGAGCTGCCGTACGAGTTCCATCGCGAGGAGTACGAACAGATCCTGCACGACGTACGGCACCTGATCGCCCCCGACCTGGGCTGGCGCCCTACTTCCCCGGCGGCTCAGGAGACGGGCCGGTGAGCCCGCTTCCGTGGTTCACGAGGCGAAGGGCCGCACCTCCTGGATCGCCTCGGCGAAAGTCCGTGGTGCGCGGCCGAGTGCGCGCCGCACCCCGTCGGACACGTACGCGTCCTTACCCAGGCTGGGCGACTCGGCCACGTTGGCGAGCGCTTCGGCGTCGGTGGCCGGCACTCCCTGTTCCACGAGTTCGGTGATGTAATCGCGCCTCGACAGCGGTACGTAACGTACGGTGCGGCCGATTGTCTCGGACAAGGTGGTGGCCACTTCGGTGAGCGTCACCGCGCCGGAACGTGACGGAGCCCGGGAGCATGTCCAGCTCCCGGGCTCCAGCTTGCCACCCATTTGCGCACACCGGCGGCGTTTAAGAACCGCGGGTCATGTTGAGATCGACGTGTTCTGCCTTTGAACTACAGCGCCACGAGAGAGGCGCCGGAGGGACTTGAACCCCCATCCGTCGATGTTCGCCCGCGCTCGGTCGATCCGGTGATCGGCGGCGAATACTGAGACTGGAGCGAGAATCTGAGTTTCACGAGGCCGCCTCTGCCAGGCTTGGGCCACCCCCGCACGTGGTGCGGGGAGAGGGATTCGAACCCCCAACTGACACCCCTTCATCAGCTTCAACATCAGTTTCAGCTTGCGCTCATCGCGCACCCTCCGCTCGCGACGGAGGGCGTATGTGGGGGCTACCGGAAGAGGTAGCCGAATACCGCGTCGCCGACCCGCTGGTCGGTGACCTCGGTGTTGTTCGCCTCCTCGCGGGCGAACTTGACGGACTGCTGGAGCTTCTCGACGCGGTCGAGGAGCTCGTTGACCCGCCGGGCGGGCAGCGCGCCGGAGAACTTCACCGTGGTCCAGTAACCGACCGGGACGTCCTCGTAGTACACCTCGACCTGCGCCGGGTGCTTCTCCGTGGCCTCGGCCTTCACGTGGTTGCGCGGAACCTTCTTCGTGCGGATGGTCCGCACCGGGTCCGTCTTCCACGAGTCCGTCGAGGGGTCCAGATTCCACGACTCGGAGGCATCGAGCACCGGCAGCTTGCGCACGAAGGTGTGCAGGTCGGTGAGCTGCTTCTCCAGGAACAACAGGTACGGGACGGGCACCTGGGGCAACAGCACCGTACCGTCGACCACCACGTCCGCGACCGCGGACCGGTTCGCCCAGTCCTTCGTCGCGGTCACGTCGAAGAGCCGCGTCAGCGTCCCGGCGGTCGCCCGCAGAGCGTCCTCGGCCTTGATCTGCACCCGCGTGGACTCGGGCGGCAACTGCTCGCCCTCCTCGTCCTTGGGCTGGTAGGTCCGGGAGATGCCGGCCAGCAGGGCGGGCTTCTGCACGTCCTGGTGAGCCTGGGTGAGCTCCTGGAGGGCCTTGGACTTGACGCCCTTTTCGACTGCGATGATCTGATTCAACTTCGGCACACGGTGAACCTAACAACCTTGCGCCGCACGCACATCCGATTAAACACCGGCCCCGTCCCTTCCGGCCGAGAGGGCTGTCGGACGCGCGAGGCCGCGCTGGGCATCGAGATCGTCACACGGATGCGTGGCCTTCGTTCCACCAGTCGGTGACGAGCGCGGCGTACTCGTCAGGTTTCTCTTCCCAGCAGAAGTGACCAGCACCGTCGATGAAGTCCACGCGGCTGCGGGGCAGTCGGTCATGCAGGAACTCGGCGTTGACCGGCGGCACGACCTGGTCCTGGCTGCCCGCGACAATACGCACCGGTGTATGGATGTCCGGAAGCAGGTCGCCCAGAACGGGAAGCAGTTCGGGATAGCTGCGGGCATAGCTCATCGTCCTGAAGAAGCGGTCGTCCGCGTAGGAGGAGAGATAGTCATCCCGGATTTCGGGGGACGGCGTGTACCCCTCGATGGTCGCGAGTGTGGCCGTGACGACCTGGCGTCCGTCCATCTGTCGGTACGGTTCCAGATCGGAGGCCTCAACCCACTCCTTGAGTGGGCCCGCGAGTTGCAGAGGAACGGCTGCGCCTCCGCTGCCGACGACCACGGTACGAAACCGACCAGGCTGAGAGGCCGCCGCGAACAGTGCCGACGACGTGCCGATGTCGGGGCCGACGAGATGCGGATTCCCCAGCTCGAAGGCATCGGCGACGCGGACGACGAACTCGCCCATCGCCTTTGGGTTCATCAGTGCCTCGCGGCGTTCCGACTGACCGAATCCGGGCGGGTCGACAGCCACCAGATGTGTGTTCTCGGCCAGTTGGGCCCAGGACTGCGCGAACGCGAACACGCTCTCCGGCCAGGGGCTCAGCAAGATGGCGTCCTGGGACCCATCCCCGCTCTCCGCGAAGCGTACCGACAGTCCGTCGATCGTCCTGAACTGCGGACGGACATCAGAATTCGACCACGATGTACTCATAGACAAGTCCCATCCTGTTCGCACCGCCAAGAATATGTTGAGCAGCAGTGCCCCCGTACGTCCCCGGCGTGGAAGCCGCCGGCGTTCTGGACGAGATCGGCGACCTCGTCATGGCGATGGTGATGCCGAACCGCCCTGAACACGAGCCAGAAGAAGAGCGATGTCGTCTTCCGAAGGCGAAGCGGCCACCACGTTGTCGACGACCGCCTCGCAGAGGTCGTCCAGTGCTTCGACCGGCGAGGCAAGGGCTCGACCCAGCCGGTCCAATCCATCGTCGATGTCCCCTCCCCGGGTCTCGATCAAGCCGTCGGTGTACAGGGCGATCACGCTGCCTTCGGACAACTCCACCTCCACCGACTCGAATTCCATCAGTCCAACTCCGATCGGCGGCCCAACCGGTAGATCGGCGAAGGCGACGGTGCCGTCGGGGGAAAGGATCGCAGGGGGAGGATGCCCGGCGCTCGCCATGGTGCAGCGCAGAGTGCTGGGGTCGTAGACCACGTAGAGACAAGTCGCTCCCACAGTTGTCGATGTGAGACCGATGTCGTCGGGGCTTTCCCGGGCCATCTCAAGGACGAGCTCATCCAATCGCGAGAGCAGTTCGGCGGAGGGAACTCCCAGGTTCGTGAGCGTATGGACAACCGTACGAAGCCGTCCCATGGCCGCTGCCGCGTTGATGCCGTGGCCGACAACGTCTCCGACCACCAGGGCAACTCTGTCATCGGACAAGGGGATGACATCGAACCAGTCGCCACCCACACCGCCGTGGGTGTCTGATGGCAGATAGCGGGACGCCACCTCGACGGCTCCTTTGCTCCACAGGCGATGCGGCAGCAGATCACTGCAGTGCCAGGGCGACCTCCCGCTCGCGCGTGTACCGAATAGCGTTGTCGAGACTCAACGCGGCCCGGTCCGACAGCCCTTCGACAAGGGCAAGATCGGCCATGGTAAATGGGGCTTGGTTCTCCGTACGTACGAAGACGGCCACCCCCAGTACCGCCCCACGCGCCTGAAGCGGGACAATCATCAGGCTATGCATTCCGGTCGCACGAATGACACGGGCCCTGTCCGGATCGTTGTCGAGCCAGGTGCCCGGCGTGGTGTCGAGCAAGGGCTCGAAATGAGATCTCCGCGACTCCAGAACAGCGGTGAACGGAGATGCAGGCGGAACGAATACCGGTTCTCCGCGGTGCCAGAGGGACTCACACATATCTGAATGGATGGATTCCGCGCCGGCGCGGTAGAAGACCGGAATGCTGATGTCGGTGGAATTCAGGTGGTTCAGAGGCTCCTGTCCGAGCGCGACAACCTCCGCCAGATCCACCGTGGCGTAGTCCGCCAGCGCCGGAACCGCTGTGCTCGCCAATTCCTGAGCGGTGTTGAGGGGATCGAGCGTGGTGCCGATACGCGTGCCTGCCTCGCTGAGCATGTTCAGCCGCTGTCGTGCCCGGCTGTCTTTGATGTTCACAGCCATCGAGCACACACCCACCGCTCGGCCTTCCGCGTCATCAAGGCGGAAGAAGGAGACCGAGAAGCGAGGAGGCTGAGCGTCGGGCGAAGGAATTGTGCTCGGATCCAGTTCGTGATCGAGGAGAGGCAGGCCCCGTTCCAGGACATGCCGCAGAGCAGTCTCCAGGAACACGGGATGGTTGGTCGCGACCACATCTGTGATGTGGCGTCCCAGCTCCATTTTCGACTTGTAGACTCCCTCGTTGGTGTCGCTGCTGTTGAACCAGACACAGCGCAGATCGCGGTCCCAGACCGCGATACCAATGGGTGAGCTGTTGAAGATCGCGTTCAGTACCGAAGGACTCATATCCGTCGACACCGTTCACCACCTCTGCAACCGAGTATCCCCAAGTTCGCTCCGCGGCCGGGGTCCACCTGACCACGGTCAGAGCAGCGTTGGTCAGAGCCAGCACCTCGATCACCTCGCGGTCGGATTCCATTCCAGCGGAAGCCGCAGATCGACAAGTTGAGGCGCAACCATGTGAGCGCGATGGGACAGCCCTTATGCCGAACTCCCGACGCCCCGCTCCTCGCCGGTCATAGTAAGAGCGGCAGGAACGGGAACCTCAAGACTCTTGAGCAGTCGCGCAAGCTCTCCGTCCAACTCCACCCCCACACGTGCGATCCGCGAGTCCCCGAAACTGGCGAACTGGGTACTCGGCTGGTCGATACAGAATCGAACGGCCCCGTCCGGATCTTCAATAATGGTAGTCCGCAGAGGCGCGTAGAGCATTACCGCCGCATCGTGACGGAACATACGTTCGGCCATGCCATGATTTCCCATAAGATACTGCGTGCACCGGGCCTCGTCACCTGCGAGACTCATCATCGCAGTCACATCACTACGCCAATAGATGATGAAATCATGCGGAGCGTTCTCCGCCGTTGCCGTAAGCACGGCGTCCCAGTCGGCATCGTTTTCCTTGAGTGCATCAAAGCGTGGCACGTCCAGCATCGGCACCGCAGCTTCGTAGCGCTCTCGAAAATCTTCATAAGACACATCGACATCAACCTGCAGCCGCCGCACCTCGTGTACGACCGCTGGAGCGCTTTCGGACTCTGGCGTCACCGCGCCCCCTCGCAAGTAGCCCTGGGCAGTCGGGTCGGGGTATAAAACGTTCCGCACCCCGAGACAATTCACCTCACCCTCTACCACTCTAGCCTGCTTATCACCATCGCGCCTGGCGACTGTTCAGCGGTACCGGAAAAAAGGACCGCCGGACCACATGGGGCACATCGTCAGCACAGGCCGTGGTAGGGCAGGTCCGGGATATACGTGCGCCACTCCTCACGGGTGATGTCACGGCCGGCCTTCTTGCAGACGGTGACCGCCAGTGCGTCGGGCGCCAGGTCGACGGACTGGGCGCGGCTGCCGCTGAGGGCGCGCAGCACGCTGCCGTCGAAGGCCATGGCGTCGATCTCCCGGCCGCCCATGTCGAGGGGTTGGCCCAGGGAGAGGCGGGCGTCGACATCCCACAGCTGCACGGTGTCCGTCTCGACGGTGGCGGCCAGCAGAGTGCCGTCAGGGGAGAAGACGGTGTCCGAGAGGTAGGCGCCGGAGCGTGTGCCGCCGCGCACGGTGCTGCTGGGCATCCGGGCCAGGCGGTGGCGGACCTCGCTGTCCCACAGCTCGACCCAGCCGGTGGCGCGCACCACGGCAAGGACCTTGCCGTCGGGCGAGTGGGCGAGGTCCACGGTGTCCTCGTTGCCGAAGGCCGCGCGGCGGTTGGTCCGTGTCGCCAGGTCGAGGACGTCGCCCTCGGTGGTGACCAGTCGGCGGCTGTCCCGGCTGAACTGGCCGAAGCCGTGCTGTCCTTGAGCGTAGCGGTGCACCCGCCTGCGATCTCGGATGTCCCAGACGTCGATGGCACCGCCCTCGCCGGAGGGAACTCCCGCGTAGTCGTTGCTGAAGGCGATATGGCGGTTGTCGCGGGAGATCGTGATCTCGAAGACGTCGCGTTGTTCGGGGACTGGCGCGCGCAGCAGTTCCTTGCGGGCGCGCCGGTCCCACACGCTCACGGACAGACGGAGGCCGCCCCCGGAGGGCCGGAAGTCGGTGAAGGCGACGAGGCTGCCGTCCGGGGACAGGGCGCTGACCCGGGTCTGCGCGGCCTCGCCGAGCCCCGGACTCTGCGGCAGCGGCGTACCGCTCTCCTTGCCCGTGCGCGCGTCGAAGACATGCTGGACGGGAGCGTCGACACCCTGGCGGTAGAGACCGGTCCGGCCGTCCGCGGAGATCGCCGCGCCCTCGACGGCCGGCCCCTGCCCTCCACCGGACAGGGCCGCTGTCAGGTCGAGCCGGTGGACCTGTTGGGAGCCGCTGTCCAGGTAGGTGAGCGTGCCGGACTTCTCGTCCAGGCCCATCCGGAAGCCGCCGCTGTTGCTGCCGTCCTTGTTGCCGGAGCGGTCGGCGAGCCGGAAGAGCGGGACGGAGGAGCCGTCGAGCGCCCAGACGGCGATGGGGTGTTCCTGGGAGGAGGCGAGAGCGTAGTGGCCCCCGGCACTCAGATATACGCTCGCGTTCGTCTCGTCGAGCGTCTCGATCGGGGTACCGGCTCGCGGGAGGCCGTCCGCGGTGGACCAGACGAAGAGGCTCCCGCCGTCCCGCAGACCCAACAGGCTGCCGTCCGCGCTGAAGTCCAGCTCTTCGCCACAGGTGACCCGTACGTCGTCGAAACGGCTCGCGGGGCTGGTGCTGGAGAACACGAACCGGGGCTCGGAGTCCCCCGGGCGGATCGCCCACACGGTCAGAGGCTCACCGCTGCCGCCCGCGGCGCTCTGTGGGCAGGACGCGAAGTGCGTGCCGTCCGGCGAGAGATACATCCCGCTCGACTTCTCCGTCGTCCAGGAGACGAGCCCGGTGGCGGGCGAGAAGAACCGATGGGTGACCGGTGCGTCGGTCGGCGGGCTCTCCTGGGCGAACAGGACATGTCCCTGGTTCGACAACTGGTCGGGGCGGAAGCCGGGCTGACGGGGTACTGGCTTGCCGGACGGTTTGCCGTCACGGGTGGACACGAGCTGGTAAGTGCCGGACGTGCCCTTCTTCAGCAGAAGTTGGCCGTCCCTGCTGACCAGGGGCGGAGTGGGTGGATTCACCATTGCGCCGGCCACCGTGAGCCGGGGCTTCGTGACACCCTCCTGCCCCTTGGTCAGATCCCAGAACCTGGTCTCGTCCTCGGTGTAGGTCATGAAACTGAGGCCGCGCTCCAGGAGCGCCTCACCGTTGTCCGGGGACGAACTGGGCGAGGGCGCATCGATCACGCCGGTCTCCTGCTGCGTCGCCGCCGCGCTCAGCGACGACCGCGCCTCCGGTGTCCGCGCGATGCGCCACGCGGCGAGGCTCAGCAGCAGTGCGGTGTCCGGACTGCTGCCACGCAGGTTGTCCGCGGCCTGTGCCACGGAGCGGGACGTGGCCTGGTCGCGGCGGAGTTCCGCCTCGGCGCCACGCCGGGCACTCTCCCGGCTCTGGAACCACGCGACGGTTCCGGCGAGCAGCGCCAGGACCGTCAACGCGGCCGTCACTGCGAGCAGTTGACGTCGACGGCGCGCGGCACGGGCGGACCCTTCCCGGGCCGCGTACAGAAAGCGGAGCTCCAGGGGATTTGGCCGCAGATGGAAGGGCGCCACGGCCAGCCAGTCCAGGAAGGTGCGCAGGGCGGTGCCGTGCGGCAGGTCGTCGGGCCGCTCACCGTGTGCCAGCCACTGGCGGGCGGCGCGCCCCAGAGAACGGTGGACAACGAGGCTCTGGCGGTCGGCGTCGACGGCGTCACGCAGCCTGCTCCAGGCGGGAACGAGCGCGGCGCTGACGGGGCGTACGGAACCGTCCTCTCCGTCGGCCTCCAGGACACCGGCGTCGGCAAGTGCGGTGACGGCCGCCTGGATCGCCCCCCGCTCGCTGTCGGGGCGCCCGGCGTACAACTCGTCCTGGCTCGCGGTACGTACGGAATCCTGGGAGCCGTCCACCGCGTCACCGGGGACGACCAGACGTAACAGAAGTTCGTGGGCCGCGAGTTGGGACGCGGGAGGCAGCGAGCCGAAGGCCGCTTCGGCGCGCTCGCCCAGCGGGGGAACGGTCTCGGCGGAGGGCGGCACGTCCTCACGCGAGGTGGCGCGGCGCGCGCCCGCTTCGAGCAGCGCCCGGCGCGGATCGACGGCCTTGCTCGGCCCTCCGATCAGTTCGCTGAGCAACTCCTGTGCGGAGGGCCGCAGTTCGGGATCCTTGGCGAGAGCCGCGGCAACCAGTGGGCGGAACCGGGCGGGCACCGCGCCGAGATCCGGGTGGACGGACGCGGTGCGGTGAGCCACCTCACCGAGATGGGCGCCGCGGAACGGTTCGTCACCGCTCGCCGCGAACAACACCACAGCCCCCCACGCGAAGACGTCGGACGCGGTGGTCGCCCGCTTGCCGGACAGGACCTCCGGCGCCATGTAGCCGAGGGTGCCCATGAGCGCGCCGGTGGCCGTGAGGGACATGTCGGCGGCGCGGGCGATACCGAAGTCGATGATGCGGGGCCCGTCCGGACCCAGAAGAATGTTGCCGGGCTTCAGGTCGCGGTGAATCACACCGGCGCTGTGGATCGCGGCGAGCGCCGTCGCCGCGCCGATCGCCAGACGCAGTACGGCATCGGGGTCGAGCGGCCCATGCCGCTGGACATGGGCGGTGAGGGTGGGCCCCGGTATGTACTCGCTGACGATGTAGGGCACGGCGCCCTCGTGCCCCGCGCCGTTGGCCGGTGGCAGGGCCACGTCCAGGATCCGGGCCGTACAGAAGGGGGCGACCTTCCGTGCCGCCTCGGCCTCCTTGCCGAACCGGTCCCACACGAACGGCGTGGCGTCCCGGCGCAGCGCCTTGACGGCGACCCGCGCGCCGCCCCGGTCGTACGCCTCGTACACCACACCCTGCGCGCCGGACCCCAGCCGCGACGCGATCCAGTAGTCGCCGAGCCGCTCGGGGTCCTCCGGCGTGAGTGGAGTCGTCAACTCGACTTGCCTCCTTGACTGTTGGTGGTGCCGATGGGGCGAGCCCGCTGAGACCGGCCTGACGCTCTTTTCGAGACGCCCAAGGGTGGGAATTCGGTTGCCGGGGCAGGGACGGAATCGCCTGACGTCGCCCCGCTCGTCGCCCAGCGCATCCTGCCGGCCGACCCCGAACCCGACGCCCACCTGTTCACGGGACCGCGCGCCGGTCCCCACCTGGTCCCCAGCAACGATCAAGGGCCGGTCTCGGAATTCTCCGAGACCGGCCCTGACCTGCGACTCTCGCGAGTCGGGACGACAGGATTCGAACCTGCGACCCTTGACCCCCAGGAGTGAGGGTCGGAAATTTATTCGGACATAGCATGCTTAAGCTGGGCTCACACGCACCGCCAGCCCGCCGGCCTGGGCGTAGTTGTCAGCGGCGATGTGACAGAACATGGCCGCCGCGAGCTTGGAGTCGGCCGCTCCCCGGCCCAGCAGCCAGCCGTCCTTGACATCGCCGGACGTAGGCGGGAACGTCCAGGAGCTCTCGTCGCCGAAGGGCGCGGTATCCACGCAGGCATCCAGCGCCCACCACACGCCGGGCGCGGGGCCGGCGATCTCCACGACGAGGCCCACCAGTTCGCCTCCCGGGCTCATCAGGCGCCGTGCGGCAGGCCGTGGCCGGACAGCCACTCCTCCAGGACATCCAGGACCGGACCGTAGAAGTCCGGGCCCCCGCGGGAAGGCACCCGCACCAGCCGCTCTTCTGGCCAAAGCTGTCGGCGTGCTCAAGGCGGTCACCAGATCGCCGACCGTCTGGTGACCGCCGGCCCCGCATCCCCCCGGCATGCATCTGCTGCGGTCCTTGATCACCCCCGGGTACCTGAAGATCAATCGATCTCAGGCCGGTGTCGAAGTGTGACTATCGCTCCGAGACGCAGGACAGCGCCCCCGGCCAACCCCCTGGGGCGGCCGGGGGCTCTTCCGCTCGGGCAACGGCGCGATAGAACCGAGCGGAGCCAGCGGCTTTGCCTATCTTGGTCGTACCGGCTCCATCCCTATGTAGGAGGGAAGGTGAGGGTTTCAGCCGCCGATGGGCAGAGCTCGGGCGGCTCCGGGGGGAATGGAGACGGGGATCACGTCGCCGAGGGTAGGCAGCCTGAGTGCGCCCGGGTCGGTGACCGCGACGCGAAGCCGGACATCCGTGCTGACCTGAACGACTACGGTGGCGATGTTGCCCTCGTTGATGATCTCGATCACCGCGCCCGTGAGGGTTGAGGTGGCGCCGTCGCTGCCCAAGCGGAGAGCTTCAGGCCTGAGCAGGACGCGGACGGAGTCGCCCGCAGTGACCGTGCCTGGGTGCCGTGCGTGCACGGTGTTCGATATGGACAGCTCGATCGTGCATCGGTCGGAGCCGGCCTCGGTACAGACGCCGGAGATGAGGTTGGACTGGCCGATAAACCCCGCTACGAACGCGTTTGCGGGTTCGCGGTAGATCGTCTCTGGTGTGTCGAGCTGGTCGATCCGGCCACCGCGCATCACTGCGATGCGGTCGCTCATCACCAGGGCCTCGGTCTGATCGTGTGTCACGAAGATGGAAGTGATGCCGAGTTCGCGCTGCAGGTGCTTGATCTCCAGGCGGAGCTGTTCGCGCAGCTTGAGGTCCAGGTTGGACAGGGGCTCGTCGAACAGCAGCACTTTCGGCTGCACCACGATGGCCCGGGCGAGCGCGACGCGCTGCTGCTGCCCGCCGGAGAGCTGACCGGGTAGACGGTCTTCCTTGCCGGCCAGGCCAACGCGTTCGAGGGCCTCGGCGACGCGCTTGCGGATCTCCGGTTTCGGGCGCTTGCGCATCTGCAGTCCGTAGCCGACGTTGCGGCCGACGGTCAGGTGAGGGAAGAGGGCGTACTGCTGGAAGACCATCGCGGTGTCGCGCCGGTCAGGGGGCAAATGGTGGACGTCCTGTCCGTCGAGCATGATCTGCCCGGCATCGGGCGTGAGGAAGCCCGCGATCATGTTCAGGGTGGTTGTCTTGCCGCATCCGGACGGCCCGAGCAAGGTAAGGAACTCGCCGGGGCGAACGTCGAGGTCGAGGTCTTCGACGGCGACTGCGGAGCCGAACTCCTTGCGGATGCCGCGCAGTGTGACCGCGTATCCACCGGCTGCTTCCTGGGTGGCGGGCCGCTTGGCGGCGCTCAGTGCGGTCACTTGGTACCTCCGTGGATGAACTCGGTCAGGTGGGTGAACCTGGATGCGATACCCGCGACGGCGCAGATGCCGAGGACGCTGGTGACCGCGACGCAGGCCAGGGTGGGCGAGTACTCGTACTCCATGTACTGCAGGAGCTGGATGGGCAAGGTGTTCGCGTCGCGGGTGGTCAGGAACAGGGACAACTCGACGTTGTTGAACGACATGATGAAGGCGAAGAGTGCGCCGGCGAACATGCCTGACCGCATGAGCGGCAGAGTGACCGACGTGAAAGCGCGCAGCGGGGTGGCTCCGAGATCGCGAGCTGCACGCTCCCACAAGGTGTTGACGCCGAGCAGGCTGACGCCGACGGTCCGCAGTACGAACGGAATACCGATCACCGTGTGGGTCACCACGAGCAGGGGCGAGCCGATGAGCCCGCGTGCGCTCATCATGGAGATCAGCTGCACGACGGCGAGGCTGATGACGATCTCGGGCAAGAGCAGCGGGGTGGCGAGAAAGCCCTCCAGGGCAGCCCGGCCGCGCCCCTGGCCGCGCGAGAGTGCATAGGCGGCGGCGGTACCGGTGATCAGGGCGCACAGGGCAGAGGCCAGTGCGATCTGTGCGGACAGAGCCATAGGCAGCAGCCACTCGCGGGTGAGCGCGGAGTCCCACCATTTCAGGGAGAGGCCGCTTGGGGGGAAGGCCGGGTAGGTGTCGGGCTGGACAGAGGTCCACACCACGACGGCCATTGGCACGGCGATGAACAGCATCACGAGCGTTAGCAGTGTGGAGCGCAGCAGGATCCAGAGTCGAGGGCGCATGGTCAGATCCCCTTTCGTGACCGGTTGCCGGCCCACAGAAGTGCGCCGACCGTGATCGCGCTGACCACGAGGATGACCACGGCGATGGCTGCGGCTTCCCCCCACTCAAGGCTGACCACCATGCGCTCGCGAACCAGGGTCGCGAGGGTTTGGACCCGTCCGCCGCCGAGGATCGCAGCCGCAGCGAATGAGCCCAGGCTGATGGCAAAGGTGAGCATGAAACCGGAGATCAGACCGGGCCTGATCAGCGGCAGCGTGATCCGGAAGAAGGTACGCACCGGTCCGGCACCCAGGTCGCGTGAGGCGCGTTCCAAGGCTGGGTCGACGCTTTGCACGCTGGACATCGCGGTAAATACCGCGAACGGCAGCAGCACGTGCACGAGCCCAACGATGACCGCGAACCAGGTGCCGATGAACGCGACCGGTTTGTCGGTCACGCCCGACCACTGGAGGATCGTGTTGAGCAGGCCGTCGTTCTGGAGCACCACCAACCAGCCATAGGTGCGCACGACAACGCTGGAGACGAGAGGCGAAACCACGATGAGCAGTACAAGTGTGCGCAGACGAGAGCGGGAGCGGACGAGGAAGTGCGCCACCAGAAGCCCCATGGCCGTACAAGTCAGGCCCACCACGATGGACGTCCAGATGGTGTCCCACAACACGGAACGGAAATAGCTGTCGCCGAACAGGCCTGTGTAGTGCTCAGTGGTGAGATCGGTGGTGACTTGGGCGCCGTCGTAAGTCACCACACTGCTGGCGAGGAGGATCATGGTCGGGACCGCGAAGACCGCCAGGACCCAGACCGTCGCCGGCAATGACAGCAGCGGCAGCTTGGAACGCTTCCGCGTCAGCGTGTGCCCGGGCACGCGCGGGGGCGAGCCTGTCAGCGAGGTGGTCATCGCACGGCCTCCTGCCACTGCTGCTGCCACTCGTTGCGGTTGTCGTTGACCGTTGACGCGTCGGCGATCTTGATCTTGTCGAGCTGTTCCGGCGTCGTGACGTGCTTGGCCGCGAAGGCCGCGGGGAAAGTCAAACTGGTGACGGCGGGCCCGACGTTGTAGGCAAGCGCCCAGCGCTCCTGGACCTCCTTGGAGAGCCAGTAGTCGATGAGCTTGAAGGCGTTGCCCTTGTGGTCCGCGCCGTCCGGGACGCCCAAGGCGCCCAGGTTCGCGTATGTACCCTCCTTGGGAACGGTGAAGTCGTAGTTGTTGGTCTTGGCGTAGATCGCGGCGCGGCCGTCGAAGTAGGGGAAGGTCGTGGCGGTCTCTTTCGCCATGAAGGGCACGGCTTCCGAGGAACTCGTCGGAGTGGCCAAGGCGTACTTGGCCATCTCCTCGGTCCGCTTGAACGCGGGCCCCATGTTGTTGCTACTTCCGCCGCCCATGTCGGCGAGGGTGAGCAGGGAATAGACCCCGAGCGCGTTGCTCGGGCTGAAGATCAACGTTCCCTGACGGTACTTCGGATTCCACATCACGTCCCAACTGGTGGGCGGCTTGGGGAAGGCGTCGCGGTTGTACATCAGGCAGACCTGCTGGACTTCCTGAATCGCGCCGACGCCGTTGGTGTGTTCCTTCAGCTTCTGGGGCACGTTGGCCAGGTTGGGCACCTGCTTCTCGGTCACCCGGGCCAGCAGATTGTCCTGATGGCCCTGCTCGAGCTCGAGGTGGGTCATTATCCCGAGGTCAAAACCAGGGTCACCGTTGGCGGCACGGACGGCGGCGTAGGTCTCCGCCCCGGAGCCGCCCCCTCTGTACTCGACCTTGATGCCGGTTTCCTTCGTGAACGGCTTCGCGATGTTCTCCCTGAAGAGGGTTTCGTACTCAGCGCCATAGCCTTCAACGACGACTACGTCCCCTCCCCCGGAGCCGGCATCCGCGCCGGTGGACGTGCAGGCGGCCAGTGACGTTGAGAGCCCGAGCACGAGCGCAACGCTGATGATCTTCTTCATGTCGGCCGCACCTCCATTTTTTAGACTAGTTCGGATACATCAATGCCGTATGCGCCAGACAGGACGGCACCCTCACTGACGAAGGGACAGGGCCGCCAGAATTACCGGAAGGCTCATCCGCCTGACGGAAAGGCGTGAGCCGGGGAGCCAGTTGAGAGCTGTGCACCGACAGACGCGGTGGAAGTCTCACTAAGCACTCAGAGGCTCAGCGCGGTGATCGGCGGAGCAGTGGCAGATTAGCTTGCCCCTAAAGCAGGTTCTTTGAAAGCCTCACGCGGGCTACGTTCACACAATCCCCGAGTGGCTGACGGGTGGATTATTTCCGCCCCGCTCGAAGCAAGTCGGTGACCTTGTGACGATCGACCACGACCACCCTGTGATCGGGCCGATCGACGGTAATGTCCGCCAGCTCCACCATCAACTGCGTACGGGCAGGAACCAAGCATCGCGCGCCGGTCATCCCTTTGCTTGCCGCATCCCACCGAGGGCCGCAGACACACAGGGCCCAGCCCCCGCGTCGCCTTGCTCGCACGAACCACTACGGAGCCGAGCGCCTGGTCCGTTCTCCCAAGTTGGCCGAGTGCCTGCTGAGACTTGTTCGCCCTCGACACTTTGCCACCTGCGCCGGCCGCGTCCAAAGGAGCCTCACGTACCTGACTCTGAAAGGGACCAGTTTCCCAGATCGTCACATCGCACCTGCCGCACTTCAGCCCATTGATCGTCGAGTAGCGCTCCACGCAGCCCAGTTTCCTTGGTGGACCCAGCCCGGTACTGGGCGATGCGCTTAGCGCTGTCAATTCCGCGAGGACCGAGGGACAACTTCGGGCGCCCTTGGAGTCCCCATTTCGAATCGCTGCGGGGCTAAATTTTCTACCCCGACTCGGCCCTCAGGAAGGTTTTGTGCGACGTAAGGAGGCATGATGCACGCTCCTCCTTCAATTCTGGGAGGGGGCCCTGGTGTTGGGCCCGATCTGGTACTGAGGTTCGCCTGGAGAGCCGAACTCCGCCCAACCAGGCGACAGATGCCTACAGTTCGTCCTGCGCCGAAGGTCCTGACGCATATGGATGGCGCGGCTCGACCGGACAGATCAACGACAGAATGAGGTGGTTCTGCCGCCTATTACCCTATCGGTGAAGGCATCCCGCCGGCGACGGTCGAAGGGGTGGACCCGACCTCAAGGCGCAGCGTTCCGTGTAGGGAACGTATTGATGTAACTAGTTACTGTTACTAGTTACAACTAGAGCACACACCCGCACCGCAGTCAATGCTTGGGGCACTCAATGCTCACGCATCGAAGGAAGGGCTCTCCCGACCTGGGTGCGACCAACCGCAAACCGTCACCCCGGGATCAGAGGCACCGGGTCCGCCACAGTCCGAGCACGCGGTTGCCGCGATCCGCAGTACCCGGTCCGGGCTTCTACGGGCCCGCTGGACCAGCACCCCGACTGCGGCGGTTACGAGCCCTGTCGATCACGTCCCCGCAGTAGGACACCAGCGAGAGCGTGGACCCGGCCAGTGCGCCGAAGCGCCTGATCATGACGGCGGCCCGACTGAAGTCATCCTCCTCTACAGCGACCCACGGGGCCATGACCGGTCTCAGCGGAGCAGCCAGAAGCACCTCATGGTATCCTGTAACTAGTTACATCCGAGATGGGCAGGCTCGCGGGACAGCTCCGCATGCAATCCGCCGAGCCCACCTGCTGCCGTCGGCCGCGAGTTCTGAGCTGTGGGGGCGGACCGCGGGCCGCAACGGCCACACCAGCTCAGGGACATCAAGCTCATCCCTGGCGAAGCGGCTGCCAACTCGCCACATCGACCCGCAGGCAGGACAAGACCCACGGCCGCAGATGTAACTAGTTGCACTATGTGAGAGGAGGGTCATGCCGGCCCCGGACGCTCTGCCCATGAACAGTCAGCCGCGCTGGCGCCTGGCGACCCCGAACGCTTCCCGGACATCCAACTCGACCTCGTCGACGAGGGCAGGGCGCACTCACCAGCCGAGGGCCTTTCTCGCGTCGGCACCACCTGACAAGGGAGAAACTGTAATGAAAGCAGTCGTGATAGGCGCGGGCGTGCTCGGTGCCTCAACGGCCTACCAGCTCGCTCGGCGCGGCGTCGATGTCACCGTCGTCGACAAGGGCGTCCCGGGCGACGCCGCCAGCGCAGCGAGCTTCGCCTGGCTGAACTCCCACAGCAAGGAACCGAGGAACTACCACGACCTCAACGTCATCTCGATGACGGAATGGGATGCGGTCGCACGGGACCTCGGCAAGTCTGACTGGCTGCACAAGCAGGGCAACGTCGATGTCGTCGACAACGCCGCCGACGCCCAGAAGCTCATGAACCGGATTGAGCGGCTCAACTTCTACGGGTACGCCGCAATCCCGGTGACCCCTCGCGAGCTCGGCCGGATTGACCCACTCATCCGGAGGAAGGATGCGTACGAGCTGGCCGCGTTCTACCCGGGCGAAGGCCACATCACAGTGCCGCTGCTCATTCACGACCTTCTACGCGCCGCAAGGGATCTCGGTGCGAGCGTCCGTGATGGATCGAACGTGGTTGGCCTCATCGACCACGGCGATCGAGTCTGCGGCGTGGTCCTCGAAAACGGGGATCGGCTCGACGCCGACGTTGTCGTGCTGGCGGCCGGTGCCGGCATCGGCGATGTGATGAAGACGCAGGGCATCGACGTGGCGACCGCGGGCACTCCTGGCCTCACAGTGACGACCTCGCCCGGGACGTCCAACCTGACGACGATGCTTCACCTCCCCGGCCTCAGTGTCCGTCCCGACACCAGCGGCCGTCTCGTCATACGGTCGAGCAAGAGCGACACGCAGATCGATCATTCGACCTGGACCCTCCCTGACGAGGCGATCCAGGAGCTGATCGCACAGACTGCGGACGGAGTCGCCGACGTTGACGCCGCCGTGCGCGGTGAGCGGGTTCAGATCGCGACCCGCCCGTACCCCCTTGATGGCCTGCCCGTCGCCGGATTCTGGGACGGTGTGCCGGGCCTGTACGTCATGACCATGCACAGCGGCGTAACGATGGGCGCCCTCATGGGTCGTCTCGCGGCTCACGAGGTTACGACAGGCCAGAAGTCCTCGCTGCTCGACGATTTCCGTCCAGCGCGGGTGATCGCCAAGGCCGCTGACGGCGTAACTCGCTTCGACCCCTACGCCATCGAGGGCGAGAAGGCTTCCCAGAGGTAGAGGAAGGGTCGGTCATGAGCAACGTGATCTCGAAAAGCTCCAGGCCGCTCCCCCACCACTGGACCCGCATCGCAGCCGCCGACAGCCGCCGCGACTCGCGCCGGCAGCCTCCACAGACTGCCTTCTGAGTCCTCTCCACGACCGCAGTCCCAGCAACTGTCCGGTTTCTCGGATCCGCAGCCGTAGCCGCGGGCGCTCACCGTCAGCGCCCGCGGCAGCTTGCGTCCTGCCCCATGAAGGAGTCAAAAGTATCTGTCTACGGTGTTGGGCACGCCCTGGCGGAGGCCTCTTGCCCAGCGGTGGTCAAGTGCGGCCAGGCCGTGGCCTCCGTATTCACGTCGCGGCCAGGCGTTGACTTTCCACGTGCTCTCGTGTTCCATCTGAAACTAATTACATGACGAGTTGGCCTGCCGTACCTTCAGAAGCTGATCGCAGATCGAAGCGGGCGACAGGTGTTCACGCTCAGAAATCCTCCCTCACATAAGCGAGTAAAATATCCACGTATGTCCAGGCAGGTCGATGTTATGGGCTCCCGGGTCTGCGGCGCGCCGTTGCGGTTGGCGGTCGGCCCCTCGGGAACGGCACCGCCGAGGCAAGAGTGGTGTGCTTGCCAGTGATTGGCGTGGCACCGCCCATGTCGCCGATGCCATTCTGGTGCTGCCGTTGCGGTGCGCGTCGCACCGGACGTGATCGCCAATCCGAGTTGACCGATCCGAAGTAGTGGTGGCGTGTGCGCACCGTCATCATGGGCGGTGTTCGCGATGGCATGTGGCCGCCGCCTGATTGATGCAGTGAGAGGGTGCGGGATGGGAAAGCGAACGACCATTGGCGATGTCGCGGCGGCCGCCGGGGTGTCAGTGGCGACGGTTTCGCGGGTGCTCAACGGCGGCGCCGTCAAAGGGGCCACCGCAACCAGGGTGTGGGACGCGGCCAACCGACTGGATTACACGCCGAACGCCCTGACCAAGAGCATTTTCGCCGGGAAGTCCAGCACGATCGGGGTGCTGATCGACGATCTCAGCAGTCCGTTCTACCTGGACTTGATGCGTGGGATCGACGAGGTCGCTGACGCCAACGGCAGCCTTGTGATGTTCTCCAACACTTTCCGCCATGTCGACCGCGAGGTCGCCCAGGTCCAGACGATGGATGAGCAGCGAGTGCGGGGGCTGATCGTCACCACCAGTGAGTCCACTGATGACCGAACACGCAGGATGGCCGCACGGGGGACTCCCTGTGTAGTCGTCGCACGATCGGTACAGAGTCCGCCGGCCAATCTGCACTCGGTTGCCTTGGACAATCGTGCGGCCGGTCGGCTCGTCGCGGAGCATCTGGTCTCCTGCGGGCGGCGAACCGTGGGTGTGATCACCTCCGGGAAACGGCCCTCGCAAAGCGGGCGCACCGAAGGGCTGCAGCGGGGGCTCGCCGAGGCAGGTCTTCCGCTGCCTGACGAGGCTGTGGTGGCTGTGGCCGGCAATGAGGATGTTGACGCGGCGATCGGGGTGTTGCTGGAACGCTGCGCTCCCGACGCGATCGTGTGCTTCGCAGGTCGGCGCACCGTAGCTGTCCACTCCGCACTGATGGCCCGGGGACTGATGATCCCGGATGACATCGGATTCCTCACGATGGACGATTTCTCCTGGGCGCCAGCACTCGGCATCACTGTCATCGCGCAACCGTCGTACCAGATGGGGCTGAAGGCGGCCGGACTCATCGTTGAAAGCCCTGCGGAGTCTGCACAGTTGACGTTCCAGCCGGAGCTCATTGCCCGCACATCCTGTGGCGAGCGCGGATGACCCAGACCGAGATCCGCACGCCCGAACAGCGGAGGGTGTATCGGCCTGGACCTGGGATCAGTGTGTGGTAGCCGTGTGCGTGGGTCATGCCCGAACAGGAAACTGACTTCCTGTGGCAAGTTGCCCCTACTCCCCCTGGGCGCGGGTGCGTCACGTCCAGGAACCCGCACAACGCCTGCCAGCCCGGCCCGTGGCCGGCTCTCTACCGACTTCGGTCCCTGCTCGGCCGGCAACGGCTCGTTCAGGGACCGTAGTTCGTCTGACACGGCCCGCTGCCGCGACTGCCTTGTGGGCCAGACGGGACTTCGCGGACACGCCCTGGAGCCATCTGGTCGGGGGCCCGGGGCCAACGCCCAAGTGTTTTGGGGGCGGCGGGCGCCCCCCCCCCGCCCAAGAAAGTGTGGTGGGGGGCGCGGATGGGTGGGGGTGGGGCGGGCGGCCCCCCGGGCCAGCCGCCCCCCCCCCCCGCGCCCCTGGGGGGGGGGCCCCCCCCCAACCCCCCGGGCCCCCCCCCCCGGGGCTCCCTCCCCAACGGCACGCATATCTGTCGTTCCGGGACCGGCTTGGATGGCAGTGAGCCGTCCGGACGTGCTGTTCATCGACGCATGGCTGCGGTTATCTCCGAAAGCTTCTGCGAACCGTCGGCGTCGATCACCGATTCCCGCAGTGCCCATGCAGGGTCTGCACCGAGCAACGGTGAGACGAGCCGGTCGAACTTGTCCCGTACCTCACGTTCGGTGAGGCCGAACGGGTGGGGGTAAGCAAAGTCCGCCTCGGGCACATTGGCTCGCAGTGACTGCTCGTCATCGAGGGTTATGGTGACAGACCTTTGCTGGGTGTGGGACACCATCACGCGCTGTGTCAGCGACGTGGTGGATGCGAGAGTGTCTGGGTGCACCCATGCCGGACCGGGCTCGACGCCGCTGGCGAGCAGGGCGCTCAGCGTGGGGATGCTGAACGCGACGTCGGCGGGCCCGGTGATCCGTTTCTCGGCGAACTTCTGCAGGTCTTGTGGGCCAGCTACCTGTATGTGCCTGATGGCGCGGCCCTCGGGGATGTGTCGCAGTAGGGATGCGAGCACGGCCAGATATTGCTGGGTGTGCCAGCATGCCGGGAATCGCTTGAAGCCGGTCCGCAGGATCGCGGGTTCCACGGTTTCCGCCAGCGTGTCGTCCCAGCGCCAACGGTCGCTGCCTGCCATCAGCCAGAACCCGGCCGGCCCGTCGAGGACGTCGGGCAGGCCCACTGCGCCGGAGTCGGCCAGGTCGACCGCGAGGACGGCTGCGGCTGCGTTCCATCCCGCGTTGTTCTTCACGCTGGGCACCGGCCTCTCGTACCACTTGGCGACGTACGGGACGCAGGACTGTGCTCCGGCAACTCCCATGACGCGGCCGAGCCGTTGGGCTGATGCGTCGGTGACTGCGGCCGCCGCGAACGAGGCGGCGATGGCGTCAAATACCCCGTCCCCGCGCACCTTTCCTGCTCGGGCCCGCGACGGCGATGCCGCGCGGGCGAGCAGCCAGTGCGTCTCGTAGCCGACGACGATGGCCGTGATGAGGTCGTCGAGTGTGGCACCCGCCCGCTCACCGACCGCGAGGGCCGCGGCGATGATGGGGGCGCCGGGGTGGCCCAACAGGGTGTCGTCGTAGTCGAGTGCGTTGGCGGACTCGCCGTTGAGATAGGCCGTGGTAAACGCGGAGCGCCGGCGGCCGTCTGCGGTAGTCGTCTCGGGTTGTCCACTGAGCGGTGCTGTGGCGGTGAAGCTGGGCTGCACGTAGTCCAGTTGGGCGCCGACGAGGCTGCAGGTGAGGTGGTCGAGCAGGCAGTGGCGTGCGCGTCGTCGCACCTCCTCGGGCAGCGCTGCGCCCGCAATCGCCTGGCACCGCTCCAGCAGTTGGTGTGTTGCCCCGTCGGTGATCACGCCGATACCGTCGGCACCGCGAAGTCGACACGGGTGAGCGCGACTTCTCCGTCGATGACGACGAGCTGCACGTCGGCCGGACTGGCGGCCGCCGATACGACGACGTCGGCGAGCTGGCCGGCCTTCAGCTGACCGCGGTCGGCGCCCACCCGGGGCAACGCCTTGCCGACGTTGCCCGTGGCCATGGCTACGGCTTGCTCCAGCGGCACGAGGCCCACGCGGGCGACCGCGTCGACCATCTCGAACATGCCGTCCCAGTGTCCGGCGGCGTAGTCCGTCGCCATGATGTCGACCAGGCCCTCCTGCATCAGTGCGATCAGGTGCTCGGGGGTAGCGTGCAGTTCCTTTCGTCCCCACGCGTCAAAGGTGTCGATCTCGACGAAGCCGCCTTGTTCCCTGATCCAGCGCGCGTTCTCAACCGCTTCTTCGGCGCTGAACGTTCCGTGGTTCGTGTGGCCGCCGATGAAGAGTTCCTTGGCGATGCTCGCGGCCTCTCGGGCCGCCTCGTCCGACGGGGCCGAGTTGTGCACCAGCGTCGGGACGCCGAGTTCGACCGCGAGGTTGGCCGATGCCACCAGCCCGTCGAGCGCGACCTGGAAGCTCGGAAGCACCGACTCCTCGATCAGTTTGATCAGCTTGTCGACGGTGATCAGACCGGTCAGGCCTTGCTGCTGGAGGAGCTCGGCGATCTTCTCCCGGTCGGGATTGCCCAGGCGGATGTGCCGGCCCAGCACGGCGTACTTGAGGGCCTTTGCCTGTGCCGGCAGGATCTTCACGCCCGTGGTCTGTTCGACTGCGGCAGGAATGTACATGTAGTCCTGGCCGCCGCCACCGAGTGTCATGCCGGCCCCGACCTCACCGATGACGACCGCGCCCGCATCGACCATCTCTCGTGCAGTCATGGAGCGGTGCACGTCGTTCAGTCCGGCGCCGTCCGCGGCGTCGGCGGCGGCGAACATCGGGGCGAAGTGCACTGTGCCGGCCTCGATGCGTACGGGCTGGCGTCCCTGTGCCAGTGCCGTCTCCTCGGGCACCTTGAAGCCGTCGAGGTCGACGACCGTTGTGTGGCCCTGGCTGAGGTGCCGCCGCAGGTTACCCAGGACCTCTTCCAGCGAGACGCCGGGCGTGCCGCTGGCAAATCGGGGGCCCGGGGCAACGGCATGGGTGTGCGGGTCGATGGCTCCTGGCATGACAAGGCGACCTTCGAGGTCGATGACCGTGTCGTCGATGCCGCCGGTGTAGTTGCCCGGACCGACGGCGGCGATGCGGCTGCCTTCGATGACGACCGAACCGGTGAAGGGAGCCGTTCGTCCGTCCCCGTTGACGATGAGGCCATGGTTGAGGATGAGCATGGAATTCCTTTCGCGAGGTGGGTCAGAAGCGCTTGAGGCGCGGATCAAGCCGGTCGTGGATCTGCTCACCCACGAGATCGACGAGGACGAGGATGAGCAGCAGCGCGGCGCCGGGGAAGGTAGAGATCCAACATTGAGTTGCCACCAGGGGCTGCTGGCGCTTGGTCATGCTGCCCAGCCTCAACGGCGGGGGTTGCGCAGCCGATTCGTCCCACCGAGCCGAATCTCACGCTGAGGTCCTGCACATCAAGGAGGATTTCGGTGACGTGCCTGTCCGTGTCTGGCGTGGACGCGGGCCGCGGCAAGCTTCTCCAGGTCGCCTGCTCCCCCGGGAGCTCCGAAGACCTCCGCGCGCGTTGCGTCAGCGGTGCCCTCGTCGACGCCGGCGAACCGTGCGACGCGCGGGCTCAACAGTTCTGGCGTCGACGCCAGCAGGCCCTTTTCGATAACACGACCACCTCCGTGCATGACAGGGATGCGGTCGGCCAGGCTGCCCACCAGATTGCGGTCGCGGCTGATGGAGATCATGGCTCCGCCGCTGTCGCAGAGCCGTGCTGTGTCGAGATCTCGACGGTCAGGTCAGGTACTGCCAGCAGGAGCTCGGCACGCATGGTCGAATTTTGGTCACCCGTGGGCTCAGCCGCGGGCGTCGGCTGTCGTCGCATGCTGTTCATCATGTCGACGCTGGGACCCACGGCGTCAAGACTTGACTGTAACTAGTTTCATCGAGCTTCGAAACGTTATCCGGGCGTTACCTTCGTAAGCTTGCGCCGAGACCTCGAAATGAGGCCCGAACGCCGAGGTTCGGAAGTTCGGACCCCATGGCCTGCCGCGTTGGCGCGACCACGCTCCACGGTGAGCCCCAGAGCAGCATCGAAGACTCCCGAATTGGCACGACCTTGCTGAACCGCTGACGATATGGTGAAACTAGTTACACGCTGGTGGTCGGTCCGATCGCAACCGGAGACAGGCGGAATCCTGCTGCGCGGCAAGTTGGTCGTCGGGCGCACACCCGGCCCGGCCCCGGCGGACCGCTCCGGGAACACCCGATAACTCGTTTCCCCTCTCCAGCGGGAAGGGCATAACCACCGCCATCAGCCATGTCCGTGGGACGTCAGGCTTCGCCGCGGGAGGCCCCAGCCTTCTTCACGGATGCCTCCGGCGCGGGCATCAGATCAACGACCTGCCCCGAGGGTGTTTCCGGCTCCGGGGCCTCGGGAAGTGCGTGCCCGTCCCGTTTGGCCTTGATGGCTTCCGCGAGGGCGTCCGTGCAGTGGTCCTCGGATCTGCACGTGCGCATTGACGCGCAGGGCGGCGGGTTCGGCGCGTTCATCGGTGGCGGGGCGGTCGTCGCGCTCGCCGGCGTCCGCCTCGGCCGGCCTGCCGGATCCAGCCGCGCAGGCCTCCGGAGGCGCGGTACATCCGCACCGCACGCTCGCGCAACTCCAACGGGTACTTCCTGGGGGCGGCCATGGTCGATGTTCCTCTCATGATTCCCATCTGACTCCCCGTCAGCTCACCCCGTCGGCGGCCCGGACACGGTAACCTCGCTTGTATCTTGTATTCAAAGCCCCGTGTGCCGAGGAGTCAGCTATGTCATCCGTGGGATCTCGTCATCGTTCCCTCCGTGACGAGACGACCGATGAGATGCGCCGGCTCATCCTCGACGGCCACCTGCGCCCTGGCGAGCGTCTGAGCGAGGCCACGATCTCCGAGCGCCTCGGGGTCTCTCGGCACCCCGTGCGCGAGGCGTTCCGCCGGCTGGAGACAGAGGGCCTGCTCGAAGCGCTTCCGCGCCGTGGAGTACGTGTCGTCCAACTCGACAGGGACGAGTTGCGCATCGTCCGGGAGATCCGTCTGGCGCTTGAGTTGATCGCGGTCCAGCACACGGTGGAACGTGCCGACGAGGCGACGCTGGCCGCCCTGCGCGCGGCGCTCGAGGAGGGGCACTCCGCGGCGGCAGCCGCCGATCACGACAAACTCAACGCGCTGAACGACCAGTTCCACGAGCTGCTCGCGTCCGGTGGCGGCTCACGATTCCTGGCCGACACGCTGCGCTCGGTGCGCAACCAGGCGCATCACCTGGTGGGAGGCAAGAGTGCGGCGGTCAACCAGTCATGGGACGAGCATGCGGCGATCATCCAAGCGGCACTCGCCCGGGACGCCGAACTCGCGGTGCTGTTGATGCGTCGCCACCTCCAGCAGCGCCACACGAACCAGGGCGGACCCCAGCCCGTCGAAGCGGTTCAAGGCTGACCGACGCCAGGTCGCCCGCGGATGCCCGGAGGAAGATTTCTCCGGGCATCCGTGCGTTGCGAGCCCGAGGCCGACGCAGCCGCCTGGACACACGGGTTTTACACAAGCCGCCACCATTCGTGATGGCTTTTGGATACAAAATATCCATGGCGATTGCTTATTCCTCCATCCCCGCCCGCGAGGGCGCCGCCGTGTCCGCGAAACGGCTGGACCACATCGTGCTGCGCGTGAAAGATCCCGAAGCCTCCGTGGCCTGGTACGTCGAGAAGTTCGGCTTCCTGGTGCACCGGCTTGACGAGTTCCGCGCCGGAACGGTGCCTTTCCCCTCGGTCGAGGTGTGTCCGGGCACGATCATCGACCTCGACGCGCGCGCCGAGGCCACCGGCACGAACGTCTCCCACTTCGCCATCGAGGTGGAGGCGACCGATTTCGTCGCTCTGCGGGACTCCGGTGTCTTCGAGACCATCGAGGGCCCGTTCCGCCGCTGGGGAGCGCGCGGACCCGGCGATCTCGTGTACGTCGACGATCCCGACGGCAACACGATCGAACTGCGCCATTACGCTCCCAGCCGGCTGGACACATGAGCCTGCGGACGATGGCGCGACGCGCGGTGGCTTCCGGGACGCTCGGCGCGGTGGCCGCGGGCTCACCGATGGCCGGCGGCATCGGGCTCGCTGCCCTGCTGGACGGCGGCAACGCCTTTGACGCCGCCCTCGCGGCCGCCCTCGCCGAGACCGTCGTGATGCCGTCCAAGTGCGGCCTCGCCGGCGACCTCGTGGCGTTGTACGTAACCGCGGACCGTGAGGAGCCGGTCTCCGTCATCGCGCTGGGCGGCGCGCCGGCCGGCCTGTACGCCGCCGCGGCGGCCCGCGGCTGGCAGGTCCCCGTGACCGGCCCGCTGTCGGTCGGTGTTCCCGGCGCGCCGGCGGGATACGCCCACCTGGGGGCGCTCGGCAGGATGACTCGGGAGCGCCTCGCCTCGCCCGCGATCGCGCTGGCGCGCCGGGGCGTCCCCTGGTCGCGGCTGAACGTGCTGCTGACCCGGGAGTCGCTCCCGACGCTGACGCGCTACCAGCCCGGCGGCGGCCGGTACTTCCCGGCCGCGGGACCCCTCGCCGAGGGCGAGGCCGTACGGATGCCCGGTCTCGCGGGGGTGCTGGATCGGTTCGTCCGCGACGGGCCGGACCTCTTCGCCGGCGGGCTCGGCCGACGCCTGGTCGACTACGTACAGGAGCACGGGGGCGTCCTGGACCTCGACGACCTCGGCGCCGCCGAGGTGATCGAGGAGCGCGCGCACAGCGTGGAGTCGGAGCGTGGCCGCATCTGGGCGACCAACGGCCCGAGCTACGGGATCGCCCTCACCCGGACGTTCGACCGCGAGCACCGCATCGATCGCGGTGCTCCCACCTCGCCGGACGCGGTGACGCAGGCTCTCGCCGTCCTGGCCCGGGGCCGGCTCCACCCAGCGCTGGTGGCCGAGGGGACCTCGACCGTGTCGGCCGCCGACGCGGACGGCAACGCCGTGGTGATCGTCCACTCCAACTCGTTCCCGCGGTACGGCAGCGGTTTGGTCCTTCCTGGCGACGACCTCGTCCTGGCCAATCGCGCTGGACGGGGTTTCACCTTCGAGCCGGGCCATCCCAACGCACCCCGCCCGGGGCGGCGGCCCCTCACGACGCTCCACGCCTGGGCCTTGAAGGACGCGGCGCGGTCGTGGGTCCTCGGGGCCACGCCCGGTGGCGCTCAGCAGGTCCCCTGGAATGTCCAGGTCATCGATCGGCTGACCCACCCCGACCTGCTCGACGGCCCGGCGCGGCTGGGCGACGCCGTGACGGCGCCGAAGTGGGAGATCTCCGAGCGCGGTGTCCTGCGCGAAGGAGCCGGGCTCCCGCCGCTCGGCGCCCGGTCGGCCCACACCCTGGTCCGGCTCGGTGCGGACCTCGTTTCGGCAGCCGCCGATCCACGGTGGGACGCGACGGCGGTCGCGTCATGACGTGGCGGATCGCCGTCGCCGGCAAGGGCACGATCGGCGCACGTGTCGCAGCCGAGCTCAGCGCCGGCCGGGTCGCGGGCTGCGAACTCGTGGCTGTGCTCGACTCGTCGAGCGGCGCCACCGTGATCGGCCGGGCTCTGCGGGCGGCCGACCTCCTGGTCGAGGCCAGCACCGCCGAGGCGGCACGCGCGCTGCTCCCCCGCGCGCTCGACGCCGGACGGCGGGTCGTGCTCTGCTCCTGCGGTGTCCTCGCCGATCGTCGCGTCGAGTTCGATCTGCGGCGGCGCGGCACTGTGCTCGGCTCAGGTGTCATGGTGCCGGCCGGGGCGATCGGCGGTCTCGACATCCTCGGTGCGGCGTACCGCGCGGCGGGCCGTGCGGTGGACAGGGTTTTCGTGCGTCACACCACCACCAAGGGTCCGGCGGCACTCGGCATGAACGTCACCCCGACCCGGCCCGATGTGATCTTCCGTGGCTCCGCGCGCGAGGCGGCCCTCGCCCATCCCCGTACCTCCAACTCCTCCGTCGCCCTGGCGCTCGCGACGGCCGGCCTCGACGCGGTGGAAGTCGTTGTCGTCGCCGATCCGGACGCGACCCGCACCCGGCACCGGATCGAGCTGTCCTCACCCGTCGGCCGCTACGACTTCGCCATCGAGAACGCGGTGTCCCCCGGCTCGGGCGGACGGACATCGGAGATCACCGCATGGTCGGTCATCGACGCCCTGGAGAAGCTTGCCAGCTGCCAGACCCCGGCAGGCTCACGGGATCTCCCACCGGCGGGGCCCGGGAAGCGGTCACCGGGCCGCGAATTGGCTCCGCCCTCGTGACGCGGGTTCGCAGCGAGGAAATCCCTGCCCACTATTTTGGATACAAGATACGTCGGCCCCAGTTCGGCAGCGACGAGGAGACATATGAGCACGACACCTCCGATCAGTGAACGCGCCCTGGCTGCGGCCCGGGCTGTGCTGGCCGACGTCGGCGGCACCACCGATCCGGTCGCCACCGCACGGCTCCTGCCCCCTGCCGTCTACACGAGCTGGGACTTCTGGGAGTTCGAGAAGGAAGCCATCTTCCACCGGGAGTGGCTGTGTGCCGGTCACGTCAACGAGGTTCCCGAGCCCGGCGACCAACTGCCGCTGACGATTCTCGACGAGCCGATCGTCATGCTGCGCGACCTCGGCGGCCACATCCGGGTGATGTCGGCGGTGTGCCGGCACCGCGGCCAGCCACTGTTCGGCGGACTCGCCGGCGAAGGCCGCAGCGCCGCGGACCCTTGCGTTTCCGGCCGGGTCATCAAGTGCCCGTACCACAACTGGGCCTTCGACCTCGACGGCCGGCTGGCGGCGGCTCCGTCCATGACCGAGACGGTGCCCGTCAAGCGCCTGCGCGAGACGATCCGCCTCCCCCAGATCCGCCACGAGATCTTCCACGGCCTGGTGTTCATCAACTTCGACGACGACGCCGCCCCCCTGGCCCCGGCCGTCGCACGGATGGACGAGGAGCTGTCGACGTTCGGTCTTGAAGAGCTGGTCCCGATGCCGGCCTCCGTCTTCGAGGACCAGAAATGGAACTGGAAGATCCACCACGACAACGCTCTGGAGCCGTACCACACGAGCTATGTGCACCGCGGCGTGCACGAGGCCGCTCCCGCCAAGAACGCGCGCTTCTACGACTTCGAGCGCGGCGACGGACAGGTCATGCACCCCACGTATCTGCTCGACGAGAACGCCGGCCTCGCCAGCACCGACGGCAGGCGGACCACATCCATCATCCCCGGCCTGACCGATGAACAGCGCAAGCGGGTCATGTTCGCCTCGATCCCGCCCATGCTCTTCTCGATCCTCCAGCCGACCTTCGTGCAACTGGCGATGATCCGTCCGAACGGGCCGGGCTCGATGGACCTGCGCCGGGTCAATCTCTATCCCAAGCAGGCCGTCGAGGAGCCGGGCTTCGCCGAGGCCTACGAGAAGTTCCTGGACCGCAAGTCGCTCGCGATCCATCAGGACGCCGTGACGACCGCGGCCCTCCAGCAGGGACTCCGCTCAAGGTATGCCCCACGCGGCCCCCTGTCCTGGATGGAATCCAACATCCCCCAGCTCAACGCCTGGCTCGTCGAGCGTTATCAGAAGGCACTGGACACGCTGTGACCGACATCGCCACCCCGCCCGATCTGTCCGCCGTCCTCGCCCGGCTCGACCTGCTCGAATCCCGCGCCGAGATCAACGCCCTCATGGTCGGTTACATGGCGGCCACCGACGCCGACCAGGACAAAGGAGCCAAGGTCGCCGCGCTGTTCACCGAGGACGGGCGCTGGCAGAGCGTCGGACCGCACGGGAACCCGGGATGGGCCGCCGCCGGGCGGCCGGCGCTCGTCACCAAGTTCGACCGCAATGCCGAACGCATGCCGTTCTCGGCACACTTCGTCACCAACCCCGCGGTGGAGGTGTCCGGCGACACGGCCCGCGGACGGTTCATGTACTTCCAGGCCTGCACCTACCGCGGGAACCAGCCGCTCTGGATCGCCGGTTCCTACGACAACGACTTCGCCCGGGTGGACGGACGATGGCTCATCGCCCACATGCGCGTCCGCAACTTCTTCACCACGCCGTTCGACCAGGGCTGGGTCGCCGTGCCCCACCTGGAGACGCCTTGACCCTTCTCCCGAACTCCCTGAAAGGGACCGGACCATGACGACGATGACCTACCGCCACCAGATCCTGCGCAACCTCGCGTTCGGCACCCTGCCCGCCTTCACCCGGCTGCAGGAGGAGAAGAACACGCTGCTGGTCGCGGCCGGGCTGACGCCGTACGCGATCTGGGCACCGGCCTTCGGCGGACTGCACCACCTGGTCCTGGAGGCCTCATTCGCCTCGATGGCCGACTTCGAGAAGGAACACGCCGCGACAAAGCAGATCGCCGCGATGGCCTCGCTCAACACGCGGCAGCTCGCGTTCGTGATCCCCGGGACGGCCCACGACGGGCTGCAGCGCCTCGGGCTCGGCACAGAACGGACCTGAACCCCATGCCGCCCACCAACTACGACTGGTACGCGTGGCACGCACCGTACGATCAGCTCCGCACGCCCGAAACCGACCGTCTCGAACAGGTGCAGGAAGCGATCTCCGCCGCTCTGGACACCGCGCCACCGGGGCGTCTCACGGCGGTGAGCGCCTGCGCCGGGCAGGCGCGGGACCTCCTGCCCGTCCTCATCAGCCATCCCCGCGGTCCCGACATCGATGCGCTGTTGATCGAACTCGAGCCGCTGAACGCCTCGTTCCTGCACGGAGCGCTCGGCAGCACCGCTCTCACCTCGGTCGACGTCGTCGTGGCGGACGCCGGCGCGGCGGCGTCGTACGCCGGTCACGTCCCGGCCGAACTGCTCCTGATGTGCGGGGTCTTCGCGAACATCGACCGCAACGCCGCCCGGCACACGATCAGCCGCCTCAACGAACTCGTCGCGCCCGCCGGGTCGGTGATCTGGACGACGTACGGCGGCTCCCTCGGCGACGCCGACGATGTCCTGACCGCCTTCGCCGCCGCCGAATTCACCCTCGTGTCGCTGGTCCGGGCGGCCGACCGCTCTTGGCTGGTGGCCGTGCACCGCTTCGACGGCGCCGGCCGACCGTGGTCCGACGACGGCGTCCTGTTCGCGTTCCGACCGCCGACGGAATCCTGAAACCCCGCCGGACCGGGCGCCGCGCGCCGCTCCTACAGCAGTTACCGAAGATTCAGCAGTTACCGCAGATTTACGCCGCAGAAACCCTCCCCCGGGGTTGGGATACAAAATTCATCAGACAAAGCGGGGACCTAGGTTGCGTACCAGCAGAGGCGGAGACGACATATGACGAACATCCTGCCGATGGACACGACAGAAGACGGGCGGGGACCGGTGGGACAGCACCGGGCCGGCGGGACTCCGGCCTCGCCCGACAAGTCCCCCGGGCCGATCGTGAAGTTCTCAGGACTCACGAAGCGGTTCGCCGACGGCACCGTGGCCCTGAGCGACCTCGACCTCTCCATCAGACCCGGAGAGTTCGTCTCGCTCGTCGGACCGTCAGGCTGCGGCAAGTCGACCCTCCTGCGGATCGCCGCCGGCCTCAGCCCGATCAGCGAGGGCCGCGTCGAGACCCGGTTCGACTCGCTCGGCTACATCTTCCAGGACGCCACGCTCATGCCATGGCGGACGGTCGCCCGCAACGTCGAGCTGCTCGCCCAGTTGGAGGGTCTGCCAAAGGCCCGTCGGCGCCTTCTCGCGCAGGAGGCCATCGACCTGGTCGGCCTCGGCGGGTTCGAGGGCAACTTCCCCAAGACGCTGTCCGGTGGCATGAGGATGCGCGTCTCGCTGGCCCGCTCGCTCACGCTGAACCCCAACCCGTTCCTGTTCGACGAGCCGTTCGGCGCGCTCGACGCGATCACCCGCGAGCGGCTCAACGACGAGGTGCTGAAGCTGTACACGCAACGGCGGTTCACGGCCGTCTTCGTGACCCACTCCATCGCCGAGGCCGTATACCTCTCGTCGCGGGTCGTCGTGATGGCGCCCCGCCCCGGACGCGTGATCGGCGAGTTCGACGTCCCTTTCGACTATCCCAGGTCTCCACACCTGCGCTACAGCGAGGAGTTCGGCGCCATCGCCCACGAGGTCTCCGAGTGCCTGCGAGGAGCGAGCGCATGACCGCCACCTCCCGAGTCCCGGCGACACCCCCCGCCGAGTCCGCCGCCGGCATCCTGAAGAAACCCCAGGTCATTCTTCCCTCCACCAAGCGACGCCGGACCCGCGCCGGCAACGTCCTCGTCGTCACCGGGCCACCCGCCCTGGTGGGCGCGGCCGCCATCGGAATCTGGTACCTGCTGGCGTACTTCGGCCTCAGCCGGTCACAGCGCTTCATCCTTCCCCCACCGCACGAGGTCGTGAAGGTCGGCTTCCTCGACTGGATCAACCTCAGGGAAATCCTCCAGGGGCTCCTGTCGAGCGGCACCGTCGCGCTCGTCGCCTTCGCGCTCTCCACCGTCATCGGCCTGGTCTTCGCCATCGCGATGAGCGAGGCCCGCTGGATCGAGCGGTCGTTCTACCCGTTCGCCGTCGCGCTCCAGACCATCCCGTTCCTGGCGCTCGTGCCGCTGATCGGCTTCTGGTTCGGATTCAACGAGCAGAGCCGGATCATCGTGGCGACGCTGGTCTCGCTCTTCCCCATCACCACCAACGCGCTGTTCGGACTGCAGTCCGGTGACGCCGCCCTGCACGACCTGGTGCGACTGCACAACCGGTCGCGTCTGGTCCGGCTCGTCCGCCTGCGGCTCCCCGCCGCCCGGCCGGCGATCTTCACCGGGCTGCGGATCTCGGCGGGACTGTCGGTGATCGCCTCCATCGTCACCGACTTCTTCATCCGGCAGGGGCAGCCCGGTATCGGCGGCCTCCTGCAGAACTATTCGGCCAACCTGCAGTCCGAACGGCTTTACGCGGCGCTGATCGTCACCTGCACCTTCGGTCTCGCGGTGTTCTGGGCGGTCGGACTCGTCCGCAGGCTCACCATCGGCCGGTGGGAGACGTCGACCGCGACCCGCTCGGACGACTGACCAACCACACCGCTCCCCCTCGCCACACTGGAGAGAACATGCACACCACTGCCCGCACCGCCCACAGACTCCGGCGATCCACGCCTCTCGCGGTCGCCTCGGCGGGAATCATGCTGCTCGCCGCCTGCGAAAGCGACACGAGCGCTCCCGCGAGCACCGCGGCCACCGGCAGCGGACCGCTGACCGGCATCTGCCCGAGCACCGTGAAGATCCAGTCGAGCTGGTACCCGCAGCCGTCCAAGGGCCCGCTCTATCAGCTCGTCGGACCGAACGGGACGGTCGACACCAGTCAGGGCACCTACAGCGGCGAGGTCGGCGGCGTGACCGTCTCGGTACTGGCCGGCGGCCCCTTCCTCGGCAACCAGTCCGTCATGGCGCGTATGTACCAGGACTCCTCGATCCTGCTCGGCGAGGTCAGTACGGACGATGCCATCGAGGTCTCGGCCGAACAGCCCGTGATCGCGGTCGTCGCCACCCTGCAGAAGAGCCCCAAGGCAATCATCTACGACCCCGCGACGTACCCCGACGTGAAGTCCATCGCGGACGTGGCCAAAACCGGCGCCACCGTGCTCAAGGCCGGCGAGGACGCCTCCAGCAACCTCCTGGTCGCGAACGGCAGCCTCAAGTCCGGCCAGCTCGACTACAGCTACGACGGCTCGCCGGGACGCTTCATCACCGCGGGCGGCAAGGACATGCTCATCGACTACGCCGATGCCACGACGTACCGGTTCGAGCACCTCAAGCAGTGGGGCAAGACACTCAGCAGTCTCCCGCTCGCCGACGGCGGTTACACGACCTACGAGAACTCCCTGTCCGTCACACCGGCGAACAGGACGAAGTACGGCTCCTGTCTGAAGGCGCTCGTACCCATGATCCAGAAGGCCGTTGTCAGCTACACGACGAATCCGGATCCGATGAACGCGACCATGGAGAAGTACGCGACCGACGCCAAGAGCCCGACGACACTGACACCCGCTCAGAACGCCTACTCGGTCACCTTCATGAAGGACAACGGCATCCTGGCCGCCGGCACCGACGGTGTGGTGGGCAGCTTCGACGCCGACCGCGTCACCCAACTCATCAGCGACATGGCACCGGTTGCCAAGAAGCAGAACATCACGGTCCAGAGTGGTCTCACCGCCGATGCCCTCGTCACCAACGAATACCAGGACACCTCGATCTCGATGAAGTGATCCACCGGTTCCGCGGCAGACCTCCAGGCCGGGCACCACTCCCGTGAGGACTCCGTAACTCCGCTTTATTCCGGATGACCTCGTTCGGTAATTCCCGCTGGCTGAAATGGTCTTCACAAGCAGCGGCGAGGTGTCAAGACCTCGGCGCCCCGCATGGAGGACTTCATGCCTGAGCTGTATTTCCATGTGCGCTGGCCCGGCGGAGAGACCCAGCGCTGCTACTCACCTTCCACAGTAATCGAGGACTACCTTGCCATTGGCGGCGTGTACGAACTCGACGACTTCGTGGAGCGGAGCCGTACGGCGCTGCGTATCGCAAGCGACCGGGTGCGCGAGCAGTACGGGTTCGCGTGCACGAGGGCGTCCGGACAACTGGCGCTCATCGAGGAGACCGCGGGCGCGTACGCCTCCGTCGGCGGAGCCAAGGTGACGGTCGAAGCCCTGTACAACGCCGACGGGAGCACACGGTGAGTGCCCCGCGGCCGGTCGCCGGGGCCCACTACCCGGTGGCGGTCGTCGGCGGCGGTCAGGCCGGCCTCTCGGTCAGCTACTGCCTGCGCGAGCGCGGCATCGAGCACATCGTCGTCGAGCGCGACAGGGCAGGCCACGAGTGGCGCGAGCGCCGCTGGGACTCGTTCTCCCTGGTGACCCCCAACTGGCAGTGCAGACTGCCCGGTTACCCCTACCAGGGGGACGACCCCGACGGCTTCATGGTCCGCGACGAGATCATCCGGTACCTGGAGGAGTACGTCTCCTTCTCCCGGCCCCCGCTGGTGGAAGGCCTCGCCGTCACCGGACTGCGCCGGGGCGCCGATGGTGTCTTCGAACTCGCCACCAGCGAAGGGGAGTTCACAGCCGACCAGGTGGTCGTGGCCACCGGGCCGTACCACACCCCGTCCGTCCCCCGGATGGCCGAGCGGCTGCCCGCCGGTGCCGAGCAGATCCACTCCTCCCGGTACCGGAACCCGGAACAGCTCCCCGACGGGGCGGTCCTGGTGGTCGGCACGGGACAGTCCGGCTGTCAGATCGCCGAGGACCTGCATCTGGCCGGCCGGCAGGTCCATCTGGCCGTCGGCAGCGCGCCCCGGGTGGCCCGCTTCTACCGTGGCCGGGACTGCGTCGCCTGGCTGGACGACATGGGCTACTACGCCCGTGGCATCGACGAGTTCGACGACGCCGGCGCCGTCCGGATGAGGGTCAACCACTACGTGACCGGGCGGGACGGAGGCCGTGACATCGACCTGCGTGCCTTCGCCCGCGACGGGATGCGTCTGTACGGGCGGCTGACCGGCATCGACGGTGCACGGCTGGACTTCGCCGACGACCTGAAGGTCAACCTGGACCGGGCGGACGCGGTGGCCGAGGGCATCAAGGACAGCATCGACGCCCACATCACCGCGCGGAGGGTCAACGCCCCCGCCGAGCCCCGGTACATACCGGTGTGGGAGCCCTCCGAGCAGCCGGCCACACTCGACCTCAAGGCCTCCGGCATCACCTCCGTCATCTGGTCGACCGGCTTCACCCGCGACCACCGGTGGGTCGAGATACCCGTCTTCGACGGCCGCGGCTACCCCATGCACTGGCGCGGCGTCACCAGCACGCCCGGCCTGTACTTCCTGGGCCTGCCCTGGCAGTACTCGTGGGGCTCCGGTCGCTTCGAGGCGGTGGGCAGGGACGCCGAGTTCCTCGCGAACCACATCGACGCCTCACGCCGAACGGCCGACGTCTGCGGCACCCTCACGGGCGCCCCCGGCGAACTCGCCTCCGCGCTCCCGATCGGCTGAGCAGGCTTTAGGGCGTGTCCGGCGGATCTTCGCGGGCCCGGAACGCCTGGCACGGCACCTCGCCGCGTTGTCGGAGTAGTCCACGTACGCCCAGTACGAGGAC